>JAISFX010000092.1 GCA_031263385.1 Lactobacillus sp. | reverse complement strand
GAGAACCTCCGCGAAACAGGTGGTACATCACCAAAGCCTCAGAAAGGAAATGCTGTAGGTGTTCCCCAGAAGGATGAGCCAGAGCCAGTTATACCCGAACTTGGCTATGACATATTGTTTGATACGTCAGGCTGGTTTGAGGTTAAGGAGATATATGCCGCAGACAATGTGATTGTCTGTAAGTGTGGAAGTATAGTGCACATGACCAGAGAAGCCTTCCCAATGGAGAAGGTTTTTGTGGGGGAACTTTTTCAACCGGCCGGAGAGGTGCGTGTATGCCCTGAAAGCGGACATATATACGCCAGTGCAATGTTTTCTATGTCGATATCGGCAGGACCGTTGACCCAGTCTCCAATATAAATAATGACCCGTAACTTGCAGAATTTGCTAGGTTACGGGTTATTTTTTAGCCTAATTTTGTTTTTAGGTGTTTTTCAAAATCAAGCATGTTTTTTACTATTACGACATCTTTAGATTCCGGCGGAAAGGCTTTGTTTTGTACATTTTCCATCCAAGCGATGTTCAAATCAGGGACAATCATGGCTGCTTTGATATTATGTGGAGCGTCATCTATAAAATATGTATCACTGGCGCGAAGATTGTGACGTGCAATCATATCTGTTAAAATCTCACCTTTATTGCCCAATTTTATGATAATCTCATCAAACATATTAGGAAACTCTTTGTTAAGCTGGTGCAGGCGGTTGTCATAACCTATATCAGGTGGAGACGTGAGAGCAAAGATTTTGTATCCTTTGCTTTTGAAGCGAGACAAGACCTCGTCTGCATACTGCAATATGGGTAGTTCTCTAAAAAACTGAGATGTTAGGAATTCGGGCATCCAATATTGAGAGAAATCAATAAACCCGTTATTAAATTTGACATCTTTGCTGTAATCCAGCCCTTTTTGAGACAAAAACTGCGCTACGCCTGCCTGTGTATCTAATATTACGTCATCAATGTCTGTTATTATATTAATCATGAACATTCTATATATTAAAATTTGGGCATTGTCAAATGAGCCAACAAAACCCCGCACGTTAATGCAGGGTTTTGTTGTTTTTAGAGGTTACATATTATCGCCGAATTCTGCTATAAATTTGTTAGCGAGTTCTTGGTCCCAATTGTCTAGAGCATCAAGACGCCCTAAGAAAAAACGCAGCACCGAGGGTTCTTCAACAAATTTGAGGCCTTTTACCAAGTGTCGGTTCTCAAACAGCCAAGCTATTCTATCAACTGCAAATCTGATATGCGATGCAGTGAACACACGGCGAGGCAAAGCCAAGCGCACCAACTCCATATCTGACAAGATGTCTTTGCCGTCTGAGCCTCTTATGCTTGATAAAGTGCCTCGTTCCATGCCTCTAATGCCAGAGACGATAAATATTGCCGCAGCTAATGCACCTGAAGGGTATTCCTCTTGCTTGATATGAGGCAAAAAGGCCCCTGCATCAATATGACAACCCAAACCACCCGCAGGCGTTACTACGGGGATGCCTTTCTTTTGCAGTTCTTCAACCATAAACTCTATAGAATCCGGAGATTGACGAATTACGTCTTCATCCATAACATCATCTAAGCCTGTTGTAATGGCCTCTATTTCGCGCACAGAGATTCCGCCGTAAGTTAGAAAACCTTCGTATAAAGTTACCAGAGTTTTCATCTTATCAAAAAGCTCTTTATTATTGGTGATTATAGCTCCGCCACGGGCACAGCCCAGTTTGCGGGCAGAGAAGTAAATTATATCACACAAATCAGCTATTTCTTGGGTAATTTGACGGATTGTCTTTTTTTCGTTGCCCTGTTCCCTTAACTTTATAAAATGAAGGTTTTCGGCCAAGAGGCTGGCATCTAATACCAAAAGAATGTTATTGTCATTGGCAATTTGGCTTATTTGGCGCAAGTTATCTAGTGAGAAAGGTTGTCCGCCTATTAGATTGGTGCAGGCCTCCATACGAATAAACGCAATGTTGTCAGCGCCTTCTTTGTTTATGAGGTCTTTAAGTTTTGCCACATCCATATTGCCTTTGAAGGCAAAACTACTTTTAATATTTAGCCCTTCGTCAACAACAAGCTCTTTGATAATGCCGCCATTTAGCTCTAAGTGAGCTTTGGTTGTGGTAAAGTGGTAGTTCATGGGAATGAGGCTGCCATTTTTAACTAAAGTCTGAGAGATGATGTTTTCTGCCGCACGGCCTTGGTGCACAGGCAAAACAAAATTTTTGCCGAAAATCTCTTTTATCTTATCCTCAAAACGAGTAAAGCTTTGAGACCCTGCATAAGCATCGTCTGCCTCAAACATAGATGCGAGTTGATGATCGCTCATTGCATTAACACCGCTGTCGGTCAACATATCTAAAAAGACATCGCGGTTTTTGAGAAGAAAGGTGTTGAACCCGCCTTCCCTAACTGCCTCAAGACGCTTGCTTGTCGGCAATAAATTGATTTTTTGCACTATTCGTGCCTTATGAAATTCCAGCGGGATTTTCTCGCCGCTAATTAATGTAAACATATTAAAACTTCCTACCTATGAATTAGTCAGTGAAACCCTTTGCTATACAAGCAAAAAGGCATATTTAAATAGAGATGTAATTTGAGAATAGAAAAATGATTGCGCCTGTTAGGCACAATAGAATTGGTAAGAAGTATATGTCAAAATTGCATTTTTCATGGTGGTTACCATAGCATCTGGAAAATATTTTGCAATAATTATTTGGCATTATAAAAATAAGTTGTAATTTTGAGGTGGAGAATGTATTAGTTATGAATGGGGGATGGCATGACAAAACAAAAATCATTAAAAGAACTAAGAATCGAAAAAGAGGCTAAGGCTTTACAAAAAAATTTGGAAAAGCGAAAGCTCCAGAAAAAGGCTTTGGAAGAAAAAAAGAAAGAAAAAAACGCTTCATAATCAATGTGAAGCGTTTTTTTATGGTATGTTTTAATCTATCTAGCGCTCTAAAGACTCTCTGTTTTTTCCTCTGTTTTGCTGTTGAGCGTTTTCATTAGTATTGTTATTGGCGGCTTTTTCTTTATTAAGAGTTTTATTTAATGCTCCTAAAACCGCTGAGCCTTTAGCTGAGCCAAACCTTGCCGCAAGAGCCTCAGACATATAGGCATCACTTTCGGCTTGGCCTTTTTTATCTTTTATTCTTTCAGCCTCAATCATGTGTGGGCTAAGGGTTTCAAACTTTCCGTCTTCTCCTGAATAGCCGTAAATCTCTTTACCATTAGGGAATTTGAGTTTTCTAATCTCTCCACCACCGGGAACAGGTTCTTTGGATATCATCTCGGCTTGTTTTTCATCCTGAGATTCTTTGCCACCCTTTTTGTCTTCACCTTTGTCGCCGCTTTCATCAACATTGACATCGCCATATTTGGCACGCCAAGCTTCTATCATAGCCTGAATTTCTTCAAACTCTTTAATGGCTTTTTCATCTCCGTTCTCAGAGTTGCTCTTTATCTGGTCATATTCTTCCTTACTATAAGGAATTCCGCCAACTTTTATAATTGTTTCTACAGATGCTACCATAGGGTTTCTCCATTATTGATTGTGTAATATATTGAATATATTAGCATAAGATGAATAATTTATGAAGTCATTTATGGTAAAATGGAAAATCTTTAACAAAACAGAAACAGAAACGGCATTAGTATACAATGATAACTAATGCCGTTTGCTTGTTTTAAGTTAAGTCTTTTGAATAATTTTCCATAATATAAACACCATTTCTGATGATTTCCTCCTCTGAGGAGCCGAGAGAATCAGAAAAGCTATCTCTTCTTTCAAACTCGTCCATGCTTAATATACCCAACCTTTTGAATGCGTATTCATATTCCGCATTCTCTTTGGCTTCATCTTCTTTTAGTTTTTTTCTTTTTTTATAAAAGAAAACACTCCCATAAAAGGACAAAAGCCCTAAAGGATAAAAGAAAATGTGCCAAGCGTTGAAGAAGCCGTTCTGGTGCATCCTAACTATCGGAATGGTTAGGCAGAATAACACAAAACCGGCAAGGGCTAATTCTAATTTTATGTAAAGTTGGTTTTTGTCCCAACTTACAAGGTCTATAATGCAAAATAAAATTGCTAACATAAACGTGCCTAGACCGAGCATGCTTAAACTTAATAATGTTTGTTCCATAGTCGTACTGTTTTAAATAATAATCTTTTTCTAGTCTTTTTATATTATGGAAACAACGGGGTGTAAAGGATTTGTTTGAAAGGTTAGCCGTCTACACGGGCTATGGTTAAAAAATCTACTGAAAGAGCGCCTGATGATAATAATGCTTTGGCACACTCGCTCAAGGTTGAGCCGGTGGTCATGACATCATCTATTAAGATAATGCGCTTGCCCTTTATATTGATAGGCCTTTTGACGCTAAAGGCATCTTTTACATTACGGTGTCTGGCAGAGCCTGAAAACTGAACCTGAGGTTTGGTTCTTTTGTGTCTGACTACACTGCCGTAGTCTGTTTTTATTCCGCTTAATTTGGAAAGCTCTTTAGCCAGTAAGGCTGACTGGTTATAACGCCTTTTTAACAATCGGGTATAGTGAAGGGGTATGGGAATAATTAAATCAACCCCGGCATCAAAGATATCTTTGCCGGCAAGCTTTAGCCATTTGGCAAATACCTTATTATATTCTGTGCGGTCATAAAACTTAAAAGACAAAATCAGCGGTTTTGAGACTTCATCATATTCTAAGCTGGAGCGGGCCATGCGAAAATGTTGGTTTTTATTTTTGACACAGGTGCCGCAGAGCATTTTATTGCCAGAGACTTCTTCATGAAAAGGCATGCCGCATTTGGAGCAATATGGCTTTGTGACAAATGTTACCTCATTAAAACAATCGGAACAAAGCCCATCGACTTCTTCAAGGATTTTGCCACATTTTATGCAACGCGGGGGAAGAATGGTGTTAATGATGCCGGTTAGAAAATTTGTCATGGAGATGGGCTTATTTCCAATTATATAAACGGGAGAAGAAATCTTTGGCATTAACTTTTAAGGCTTTTAGAATTCTCTCAATCTCGTCAACATCAAGCCTTCTTTCGCAGTTTTCGTATTTAGTAACAAACGTATGGGTTTCTCCAAGAATTTCGGCCAAGTCTTTTTGGATTATGCCGGCCTTTTTTCTTTCTTCTTTAAGCATTTGGCTGAGTTTTTTATTGCGCGGAGAATAAAGTGAGCGTGTCATGATTATATCCTTTATAGTTTAGGTATAATCATTATTATTTCTATTTTAGAAAATTTCTGAATTGGAAACTTTGGCTAATTTATTAGCGAATAGCAGTGGTCATTTCTTCTTTTTAGGGAAGAGGGCTTCAAGCTTTTTATGAATGGTGTTGATTTTATCAACGACAATTATGCCGGCCTCTTCCATGATGTCTTTTTTATCTTGAATGCTGATATGTCCGCCGGTAATGATGTCTCCGGCATAGCCCATTTTATGCCCAAAAGGAATCGCGTCTCCGGCAACAAAGCCAAGGACAGGCTTTTTGTCTTTGAGGTCTTTATAATACTTTGCAGCAGCTTCTTCAAAGCTTCCGCCCATTTGGCCAACAATTACAACAGCATCGGTCTTAGGGTCTTTCATGAAAGCATCTAATGCCGGAACAAAATCTATGCCGATAAGCATGTCATCGCCCAGTCCAATAACTGTTGACTGGCCAAGCCCTGCTTTAGTGGTCTCAATAACAGCCTCATAAGTTAAGGTAGAGGAACGAGAGATGACCCCTATTCTGCCCTTTTTATGAATGTTTTCAGGGAAGATGCCTAGTCTTGATTCCCCGGGTGTTATGATGCCGGGAGTATTAGGGCCGATTAATTTGGTTTTGCTACCTTTTAAAATAGACTTGATTTCAAGCATGTCTTT
>JAISFX010000020.1 GCA_031263385.1 Lactobacillus sp. | reverse complement strand
ATTAAACTTGATGTTACAACCAACACACAGCATTTAGAAGAGAATATTTATAATGTGGCTCTTACTTTTGAGCTGAACAGCGAGATTAATGATAAGAAGTTTTTTATTATGGAGCTTACTTATGCGGCCGTGGTCAGCCTTAATGTTCCGAAAGAGCATATAGAGCCAATGCTGGTGGTTGAAGTGCCTAGAATATTGTTCCCGTTTGCACGTTCTATTGTTACCAACTCTTTGGTTGATGCAGGATTGCCACCGTTTATGATTAATCCGATTGATTTTGCAGCGCTGTATCAGGCTAAAAATAGCGTGAAGAATTAACGGCCGAAGCTGAACAGGGCTTAAATCTCTTTGTAGAAAAAGCAACGAGTTGAGTGAGGAAACTCAGCTGTTCCGGCGCATTTGAAGCCTAATTTCTCATAATATTCAGTCATTCTTGGCGATGTGCTAAAGGTTGCGAATTTATAGTCAGAGTGTTTTTTTACTTCTTTGATTATTTCTTTGATGATTAGCGTTCCATAGCCTTTTTTCTGTTGGTCTTCTCTTATGCCTAAATATTCAAGCTGGGCTGCGCTTTTGATGTGGCGATCTTTGGAAAACATTAGAGCGCCAATAATCTCATTTGCATCGTTTCTTAAAGCATAAAGAATCCATGGGCCGACATCTGCTCTAAAATCAGAAGATAGGCTTTGGGTGAATTTTAAGCCTTCACAGATTTCTTTGCGGAAAGAATCCGGAATGATGTTTTGGGCGGCCACAGAAGGCATAGATAGGACGGCTACTTTCAGGTATTCTTCAAGCTCGTTTTGGTTTGTGAAAAGTTCCAGCTTCATTTTTTATATCCTTTTGTCTTTGCTGTGGCACAACGCGGTAATAGGACATTGTTCGCACAAGGGTTTGACTGATTTGCAGGTGTATCTGCCAAATAAAATCAGCAGATGATGAGCCTTTAGCTTATATTCATCAGGAATGATGTTTTCTAAATCAAATTCTATTTTGGTAGGGTCTTTTTGGTCGCTAAAACCTAGGCGGTTAGCAACTCTTGCGACATGGGTATCAACAGCCAAGGTGGGTTGGTTGAACCAAACATTAAGAACAACGTTAGCGGTTTTGCGCCCTGCGCCGGCAAGGGATTGGATTTCTTCACGGGCGGAGGGAACATTGCCGCCAAATTTATCAATTAAGTCTTGTGACAAAGACATGATGCTTTTGGCCTTGTTATTATAAAGACCTATAGTTTTGATGTATTCTTTTAGATTATCAATGCCTAAATCGAGCATTTTTTGCGGGGTATCGGCAACCTCAAAAAGAGCCTTGGTTGCTTTGTTTACTCCTTTGTCAGTGCTTTGGGCAGAAAGAACAATGGCCACCAATAAGGTGTAGGCATTAGTATATTCTAAGTCGCTCTTGGGGTTGGGAATGTATTTATCAAGAGCATCTAAAATAGTGGTGACATCAGATTTTGTTCTCAAGCTTTGGCTCCTTGGGCTGCGGCTTTCTCGTCTAAAGGCCAACGGGGACGAGGCTTAAAGTCTAGGTCATCAACAAGGCCTTTCCTGAACCTTTCAAGCCCGGCCCAAGCAATCATAACACCGTTATCAGTACAGTATTTGAGAGGGGGAGCTGCAAAAATAAGCCCGTGTTTTTCGGACAAGTCTTTTAATGCTTTGCGGAGGAAGCTATTGGCTGCCACACCGCCAGAGACGACAACATCTTTGCCTTCGGGATATTTTTCTTTGAAAATTTCTATGGCATTCTCAAGTTTTTTAACCAAGCAATCGGTTACAGCGACTTGAAATGATGCGCAGATGTCGGCAGTGACTTCTTTGTTTAAAATACAGTGTTCAACGCTACCGTCTTCGGAATATGATTCAATTAGCTTGCGTACAGCGGTTTTTAGTCCTGAAAAAGACATGTTACAATCGCCAGAGCGGAGCAGTGGTCTTGGTAAAACAAAACGGTCAGGATTGCCGGTTGCTGCCATTTTCTCGATAATGGGGCCTCCGGGGTAGCCGAGGCAGAGCATTTTTGCAACCTTATCAAAGGCTTCGCCGGCAGCGTCATCAATGGTAGTGCCAAGGCGCTCATATTCACCAACGTCTTTTACTATCAAAATTTGGCAATGCCCGCCTGAGACCAAAAGAAGCAGGTAAGGGAACTCAACATCATTACTAATGCGAGGAGCTAGGGCGTGGCCTTCCAGATGATTAACCATAACCAGCGGTTTGTTTAGGGCTAAGCTTAGGGCTTTGCCCGCCATTGCGCCAACAACAACGCCACCAATTAATCCCGGGCCGCCAACAGCGGCTATGGCATCTAGGTCTTCTAATTTAACCTTAGCCATTTTAAGGGTGTCTTCAATCATTTCATCAATATGTTCAAGATGTGCTCGGGCTGCAATCTCAGGCACAACACCGCCGAAGGCTTCGTGCTCTTTTTGAGACAGCAGACTTTCCCCTAAAATTTCTTTTTTATCATTAATTATGGCAGCGGCTGTTTCATCGCAGCTTGACTCTATGCCTAAGACTAACATGTTGTAGTTTCCAATTGCTATTAAATTAATTTTTAACTAACATATACTAACAATGTTTTCAAGGCAAGACAAAACAGAGGAAGGCGCTGTTATGAAAAAAGCAAAAAAAGATATCGTTGACAACAATGCAGAGGTCAAAGAAGAGGCCGTTGAAGAAAAGGCTCCTAGCAAGAAAATAAAGATAGGGGGAATCTTCTGGAAGCTGGTGTTTCTGGCGATTGTTGCCGGTGGCGGTTATTATGTATGGAAAAATCCGCAGATAGTAGAAAAAACTAAAGATGCAGTGCTTTCTGTGTCTCGCCATGAGGTTGAGATTGTGGCGTTGAGAGAAGAGATATCAGGGCTTAATGCAGAGATTGAGAGCTTGCGTGGGGCGATATCAAAAAACAACAGTAAAGTGGGCTCTACGGTTAAAGATGCTTTGTCTCGTGTTGATGAGAAATATAGTGCTATGGAGCAGTATAACATGAATATCATCAACTCTAAGGCAGATGTGGCGCTGGTTTTGGGTGTAATCACACGTATGGATAAGGCTGAAGAGAGGCTGGATGGTATGGCAAAAATCAGCGATGACGGAGCGTTGATTTTGAGTACAACAATGATGATAAAAGACAGAGCCATCAAAGGGGATAGCTTTGTTATGGAAGCCGAAATTTTAGCGCTTTTGAGCGAAGGAAAAGAGAAAATTGGGCCTGCGGTTGAGGTTATTGCAGCTTCTGCAAGCGGGGTGGATACAGACTTTGCGTTAGTTAATGATTTTAATATTGTTTATAAAGAGTTGGTAGATGCTAAAAACAAGGTTGTTGTTGATACATGGCAGGGCCGCGTGAAGGCCAAGCTTAAAGAGCTGTTTAAGATTAAGAAAAGGTCTGCTGCAGAGGTTGAAGTTAAAGACCATGTGGCTATGGCTCAGGCTTATGTTGCGGAAGGAAAGTTTTTGGCAGCAGTGAGAGAGCTTG
>JAISFX010000167.1 GCA_031263385.1 Lactobacillus sp. | reverse complement strand
TTACCAATCTTTTGGAGCTGTTTTTTATTTGCCTCTGATTTTATCTCTGAGCGCTGTTCGCTAACATTATCAATCATAGAGTATAGCTTATCTTTATATGCATTAGCTGCTTTTCGGCTGTATTTCTGAATAAATTCTCTATAACGCTCTTCAAAAATCATCTTTTTGGCGTCTTCTTTACCGCTTGCTTCCACAAAAATATCAAATGGCAATGGCACATCAACACCGTCAATGTTAACAAACATGTCTTTATACACAGAATCTCTATTTAACTTTTTCTGATATTCTTTTTCGACTTTTACTACCGAATTCTCTGAAAGATGCCAGAAGGCTTCAATAAAATCATCTTCGCTCATCCCATATGGCACCACAAACTTACGACCATTGATAGTCGTAATTATAGGGGCTTCATCATTTTTAGCATATTTATCACTGTGATATTCGTTGATAATGTCCTGAAAATTAACTTTCGCGTTTTCCATGTCAAAGTCCTTCGTGTTAACATTTTTAAAATATTACGCATAATATCATAAGTTTAGTTCGTCGTTTGTTAAAGTTTTGTTAAAATTTTGACAAAATCTACATAAATGCCGATTGCCCTTGAAAATATCACAAGCGCGACTACATCAAAGGCGAGAACGACGAGGACTTGTCTTTAACATTAATTAAAGGAGAAACACAAATGTTTTCATGGGGAATATTATTTCTTATAGTTGCCATAATCGCTGCCTTTTTGGGCTTTGGAGGTGTCGCCGGAACAGCCACCCTCGCCGCCAAATGGGTATTTTTTATCGGCATTATCCTTTTTCTTGTGAGCCTAATCTTTGGCCGTCGTAAAGTTGATTAAGATAAAAAAGCCCTCTAAACCGAGGGCTTTTTAACGATTTCTTATATATAATGCATTAACCTGTCCTTTCTTGTATAGGGCGGCAGTGCATGCAAAACAATGTTTTTAAGTTTCTATGGAAATATCTCTCCTCATTAAAGGGGCTGTTTTTTGCAACACTTTTTCTGCGCCTGATTGCCGAATGCTGCATCCAACTTGGCATTTTTTACTCTTCACGCATAGTCGGTGTAATCTCAACTCAGGAAGGGGATAAGAGCACCCTTTTCCAAGAGGCACTCACCTTTGCCCTGCTTTTTGCTTTGTTTACACTTCTCCGAGGCTTTATAATGCACATTGGCACTTTCCTTGAGGCCGGTTACCGCCCCTTGTTTATGGTAAAAGTCTCCAAAGCGTTATTTGCTCAGGCTCATCGCCATTCCATGCAGTTTTTCTCAGAGGAGATGTCGGGCCGTGTGGCTACCAAAGTTCGCCAAACAGTGCGTGAAACCAGTGATTTCTATGACAATTCATATGGGCTTACAAATTCTTTGGTCAAAATAACTATTGCCTTTTTCTTTATATCCAAGGTCAATTTGTTGCTTACCTTGTTTCTTTTCATCTTCTTTCTACTCTATTCCGCCTTTTTATACCTGAGCTCTAAAGGCTTAATCAGATACTCTGAGGCCAGCCATGATACCTATACCCACGCTAACGGCGTGCTGGTAGATACCATGTTCAACTACACCTTAATCCGCAATTATTGCCGCATTTTCTTTGAAAAACTTCATTATTTCAAAAAGGTCCACGCTTGGGTTAACACTGAGAAATCTCTTTATATCAAAGAAGCCAATATGTACATAACCCAAGGGGTTATAAGAGCTGTCTTGCAGATGTTTTTCTTGCTAATTCCTTTTTATTATTGGCTTAATGATGAGATATCCGTTGCCGATTTTGTGCTGGTTGAAAGCCTTACCGCATATATTACCCTGTATTGTATGGACATCGGCGGCTCTGCAGCCAGAGGGTTCCGCAACTGGGGCGGCATCAAAGACGGGCTTGATTTCTTGTATCGCCCAATTCATGTTGTTGACAAACAAGGCGCTAAAAAACTTAGCATCCGCCGCGCCAACATCCGCTTTGAGAATATTTCTTTTGGTTATAAAAACAGCTACGAACAAACCGATAAAAACGCTCAGCCCACCATTAGCAGGCTTTTGTTTCATCACTTTAACCTAGACATCAAAGCCGGCGAGAAAATAGGGCTTGTTGGCCGTTCAGGCTCTGGCAAATCCAGCCTCATCAAGATATTAAGCCGTTATTATGACATCTCTGACGGCAAGATAATGATTAATAGCACCAACATTGCCGATGTCACACAAGATTCCTTGCGCCAGCATATCAGCACCATCCCGCAAGACCCCAGCCTTTTTAACCGCAGCATTATGGAAAACATCCGCTATGGTCGAAAGAGCGCCACTGATAAAGAGGTCATTGCAGCTGCTAAAAAAGCTTATATTCATGACCTCATAATGAGCCTTCCTAATGGCTATAACAGCAAAGTCGGCGAAAGAGGCATAACCTTGTCTGGCGGAGAACGCCAGCGTATTGCAATCGCAAGAGCCATTGTTAAGAATGCCCCAATACTGATTTTAGACGAGGCAACATCTGCTTTGGATAGTGAAAGCGAATTATACATCCAAAAAGCTCTGCAAGATGTTATGGAAGGCAAGACCGTGATTGCCATTGCTCACCGCTTGTCAACACTCAGAGAAATGGACCGCATCCTTGTTTTAGATAAAGGCCGCATAGTAGAAGAGGGCACTCATACCGGATTATACCGCAAGAAAGGCAGCTATTATGACTTCTATCAACTCCAGTCCAAGAATTATCGGAGGTAGGCCACATGAAGATTTCGGTATTTAAATTTCTTGTCCCATATTTCTACAAAGTGCGCTATCCACTAATCTTAAGCATATCATTCACCTGCTTCGGAGAGATATTCTCTCGTATTGCCGCTTTTTATGGCTCGCGCCTTATCGGGCTCATATCTTCAGACCCTGTTGACCGTTATAGTGTGGTCTCTCAAGCCCTTTTCTTAATCTTTATCTTTGCTTTTCTAATGGCTTTAAGAGGCGCGCTGGTTAACCTGTCCATAAGGATAGACGCTGGTTTCATCCCCTCTGTACAGGCCAGAATTTATAAGGATCTGTTCGAGATTTCTCATAAAAAAGCGCCCACTTTTTTTGAGCAAGAGATGTCAGGTAATGTCTCTAATAAAATAGAAAACATCGTCAGCATTGTAGAGCGCTTTTATTATGCGGTTGTCTGGGTGATTTTAAATCCGGCCATGGTCTTATTAATCAGCTTGGGCAGCATCGCGATGATTAGCGTCGACCTCGCGCTGATACTTTTTGGCATTTTCATTGTTTATTTGTATTTGATGTACAAAAGCAGCCGCCTCATTATGCCTTATACTAAGAAATCAACAGAGCTCAATTCCAGAGCTAATGGAGAACTGATAGACAGCCTAATAAATGCAGATATCGTTAAAGGCTTTGGCCGTCGCTTCCACGAGCACAGACATTATTCAAAAAAGCTCATAGAACTTTCCTTTGCACAGCGAAAAGAAATCAACATAAGCGCTTGGATTTACATTTTGCAATCAACCCTGCGCACGGCTATTCAAATAGTTTTCTGCATAATCCCTCTTTATTTCTGGTATAAAGATAAGCTTTCTTTTGAAGACTTTGTCTTTGTACAAAGCATAATAATGTCATTAATATATGTCTTTAGCTCTATGATAGACATGTTTTTACGCCTTTTTGCCAGATACAGTATACTGCATGACGGCTTAACATTGGTTCTGCGCCCTTGCTATTTGCCTGAGCATAAAGGAGCTAAAGCCTTAAAGGTTACTAAAGCACAAATAGATTTTAACGATGTCAGCTTTGCTTACCCTGATGTTGATGCCATTTTCCAAGATTTCTCATTGTCGATAAACTCTCATCAGAAAGTCGGCTTTGTTGGTTATTCCGGCTCTGGCAAATCAACCCTCATAAAGCTTCTAAACCGCTATTATGATGTCAGCTCCGGCGCCATAACCATAGACGGGCAAGACATCTCAAAGGTCAAACAAGCGACCTTGCACCAAAACATTGCAATGATTCCGCAAGAGCCAAGCTTGTTTAATCGTACCATTATGGAAAACATTCGCTATGGCAAAAAGAACGCCACTGATAAAGAGGTTATCGCGGCGGCCAAAAAAGCTTTCTGTCATGACTTTATTATATCCTTACCTAACGGCTACAGCAGCAAGGTAGGGGAAAGAGGCGTGATGCTGTCAGGCGGCGAGCGTCAGCGCATAGCCATTGCTCGTGCGATTCTCAAAGACGCCCCAATATTGATTTTGGACGAGGCCACATCAGCCTTAGATAGCGAGAGCGAATTATACATCCAAAGCTCATTAGTAGAGCTGATGAAGGGCAAAACCGTAATCGCTATAGCCCACCGCCTGTCAACATTACGAGAAATGGATAAAGTCGTGGTGCTAGATAAAGGCAAGATAGTAGAGGAAGGCCCGCACAGCCAATTGATACGCCATAAGGGCATTTATCAAAAGCTCTATAAAATGCAAACCAACAGTCTTCAAAAATAAAGAAAAGCCTCCCATTCAGGAGGCTTTTCTTAGCACTATGCAGCTTATTTCCACATACCGTCTTTTTGATATGCCTTAGCGCCCCATTTGAACCATCTTACAAATGAGAATGCCAGCCATATAGACCACAACACCATTAAAGTGCGGTATGCCCACAGTGGCAAAGATACCACATAAGGAGAAGGCAGTATTCCGGCCACAGCATCCTGATACCATTTAAGCACCCACATTCCGCCGTCTCTCCATTGATAGAAAGAGCCATTGCCGGTAATCTTCATATCCCATGTCCCCAAGAGGCCATTGCTTATGCCTTTAATCAGGCAATATACAAACATCAGGCTCAAAACCGGAATAATCAACTGCACCAACTTTTTCATCTTCAGCTTGTCGGAATATTTTTCTCTAACACCCATTATAACAAACCATGTTACAACAATAATGCTAAACAACATTCTTGACTGACTAAGACCGGTCAACAGAATAAACCACTGCCAACCTTTAACCTCTGTCAATTTTGACTTAGCCAATACAAAAGCCAACAGCAACCATAAAGGAATTTGGCTCCAGAACAACACAGCAGGTCCTTTTGATGGGCCGCTTGCAAACAATACCCACCTGTCTTTGGCCACATTCAGGCTCTGATATATATTAACCGCCGGAGCTTTCAAATCAATCTTTGGGAAGCTCCAAATATTTCTGTCAGACTTAACCATCTCAGCCCTAAAACTGATAATAGTCTCTCCGTTATTCATGGGCACAACCAAAGAGTTGTCCTTCATTGATACCGGATAATTTTGTCCGTCGATTTTAAGGTCTTTTACCTCAGCACCTTTTGGCAGAATAATCTCGTGGCTTCCGCCTTCAGAGGAACGAGCTCTCGCGTTCACATCCATAGACACAATAGAGCGTCCGTAGCTAAGAGTGTAATCGACTTTATCAAAAGTAATAACCTCGCCCTCAGCACTGTTTGAGCGATACACATCAATCTCCAGCTCATCTCCTTGGCTTGGTGCAAACACGGCTTCATTGCTGTTAACGTTCAGGGGTTTAATACCTTTGGTATCAAAGCTCCAAGCCATATCAACATTCAGCTCCCACACTTCTCTATAGTTAGAAGTGCTTGCATCACTCTTAAGAAAGACTTTCTCTTCAACAGGTAAGATAGATACAAATTCTTTAACCATGTCATTTGGCTCAAAAGAAATTCTTATCTTGTCTTTCAGCAAAGTACCTTCTGAAGAAATCACTTTTTCCCCTTCCAGAAGAGGAATTTCTATTGACGCACTGTCCGCAGACGAGTTCATCTTTCTTACAGTAGTCGTAACCTGCCATATAGTTCCGATATCAAGTTTTCTGCTCACTTGGAAAAACGGAATAATATCTATTTTAGAAGATGAAGGCATAGTCCTGCCTTGCTCGGCATTTTTCTGGCTCTTTATCTTGACCTGAAAAATTTGTGCGCTTCCGGCGTTTTCGCTAACCTCAAACATGCTAGATGCATTTTGCATCAGGCTGATTTTAACATTTGAAGCAATACTAAAACGCTCAATGTCATGGCCAATAGCCGCTTTTATTCTAACGTTATTGATACCTTTATTCAAAAGCACCTTTATCACGTCATCTTCTTTGATTACAGACTTTGTAGACGCACCATTAAGGCTGATATCTTTGACCTTAATATATCCGCCGCCGTCAGCTCTCAATGTTGGAAGCGGTGCAACGACATCGTCTTGAGCATGCACCAACAAGTCCAACACCACATCTTGTCCTTCCATGCTTATTACAGCATTTGGCATAGAGATACAGTTTGGAATACATGCTGGGGATTGTTCTCTTGTCAGTTTGGTCTTTAACTCGGTCAAAAGCTCGTTTGTTGGAATCTCCGAAGCATTTACCGGCTTAATCATCAACATCCCAAAAAACAGCACAGCCAATGTTTTTGCAGCAATCTTGCCTTCCTTTTTAGTACTACTGGCATTCATCTTTTCTTTTCTCCTGTCCATCAGATAATAAAGTATCATTGCCCCAAGCATAAGCTGAGCAAGTGCAATAATTAAGTTAACCAGCGGACACATCAGATAAATACCGAAAGCATCATTTTGGCTTACAGGTCCTTTTAGGCTGATAGACACTGACCTATCTCTCCACTCGGGGAACCCGATACCTGTCTGTACTTTATTTTTTGCAATATTAACACTCTGATAATTTGCCAACTTCGCATCGTTATTAATATAGCCCACAGCCATTTGCTGTGAAACTTCTTTAGAAGACAGAGACCTTGATTTGGCAGATATCTTGCTTCTTCTAACATCCATAACCTTGTTATCATAACTGGCATAATCATCTTCATACATAGCCGATTCCATAACCATAGCGGGCATAGCAGGCTCAGCATATACTCTGTCATAAACCATACGGCTGGCTGCTCCCATCAAGAACTGCCCCTCATATGCAAGGAACGACAATATACCGCTGCCAATCAGACCACCGAAGAATATTAATATAGTATATATAACCTTCTTCCAAGTTGCCCTCTGTGGGTTCGCATATATTCTGTAAAGCAGATATAACACTGCCGCCGCCGCATAGAAGGACAATAGGAACTTCAAATCTATCAACGACATCAATACATTAAATACATATCCTTGGTCTAAAGACGGATATATTGCATACCTAAGGTTCTCAATCATAAAGCCAAGCGTTGCCAAACCGAGGAACAACAACATGCTGTATTTTATAAAATTAATAAACCCGTGAATTTTATTGTTTTTGCCGATATATCTTTCAATGCAGATTACGCCGCATATAACAAAAGACATTACCACAAACTGAGCAAACACTGGTTGCATCAAAACAAATGCTGCTTCAGCAATAATCGCTTTTTTAAGGCCGAAAAGGTAATAGAATATAACCCCTAACAGCACCACCATAAAGATGCTCAACAGGTTCCAATTACCCACCCATGATGAAGACACACTGTCAGCACCTGTCACATGAAACAATTTGTATCCGGGGCTAAGGTTAAGGCTCCAGTTTACATTTTCAAAGTCACGATCATATCCCGCAGCCTTAATCTTCTTAACACTGCTTTTAATTTGGTTTGTAGCCGCAATATTGGTATGACCTTTTCTTACTTCAAAACCTTTTTGATTGTTTTTTGTAATGATAATAGATTGCGGAGTAGAATTAACCTCTACCGAAGATAGGTTAAAAGGCTTTTCCAGATACATCTGACCGTTCTCTTTAAGAGTGCCGCCAATAACGTCTCTAATAAAGAATGACTTACCGTCAAAAGAAAGCTTTGCATCGCGGCTCAGACTCAGACTGTCTCTTTGTTTGTCCTGATACTCAACAACGCTCAAACTAATCTTATCGCCCTTGCTAACCTCATATCCGGGAAATTGCTTCCAACCGTTTGGAAGGTTTGTTGTCTTGGTCTGAATTTGGGTCAAACTTTGCGGAACTTGAATAGCTCTTCTAGATGTGTCCTTAGCAAAAACCCAAATTTCTTGTGCCGCAGGAGAATTGTCAACGCTCAAATCCAATGTCTCATTAATCTGCCTAAACATAACCTCAATCCACCAGTTGCCGGCAGAAACCTCTGCAATAAGATCACCATTTTTCTGAATGTGAACTGGCAAAGAAGAACTAAGGCTCATCACTGTAAAGTTTTTAGGGATAATGTTTCCGACATTTTCGATTCTTTGAGAACCTGTAACATTCACCTCGATTCTCATTGTCATCATCATCGGGATTGAATCATCAATTTTTCTAAATACTGCATAGCTTACATCGTCAGTTTCTTTTTTTACGGCTGACTGTGTTTCAAGTCTCAAAATCCCGCTCGCATCAATTGTCGGATTCGCCACTTCTTTTCCGTCTTTTTTAACAGACAGAATAACCGCATCTGCAGGGATTGAGAAATGTCTGACATCTTCTTTAGCTTTAGCTTTTCCGGCAATCACATACTCCCCTTTATCAAGTAGCATGTATGGCAGCCCCATAAGGTTTGCTACCGGTGCGCTCTTGCCGTTAACAGTAACCGCGTATGGGAACACTTCAAAAGACCCCGGCACTAAAACATAACCTTTTTCTTTTAAAGAAACGTTCTGTGTAAAGCTCATTTCTTTGCCATTAATATCAACAGCTATTGATGATATAAAATAGCAAAACTTTTTGCCCTTATTATCAAAAGAGAAGTTGCAGTTGTTTTTATCAAAGCCGTCAACGGCCCATGCCTCCCATCCTTTTAATTGTGATGGCACTCCTGCATTGCTTAAAGGCGCTTGCGGCTCTTTAAGAGGCTCAAAAGATTTTGCAGATAAGTTGAGGCTGAATAAAATCCCAAAAATCAGAGATAAGGCAAAAAGATTCTTTTTCATGAACGGGTCCTTATAAAAATTTTACATGCTAGAACTATAAATAAAAATACCAAAATAACAACACTTGTTTTTCAACCTCATTTGTATTAAAGCTAAAACAAGGAGAAAACATCATGTCTCATAACCACAATCATGATCACCACCATGACCATTCGCATAGCTCAGGCAATGAGAAAGTAGTCTTAATCGGATTCCTTTTAACTTTCAGTTTTATGATAGTCGAGGCCATAGGCGGGTGGATTTCAGGCTCACTAGCTCTGATTGCAGATGCAGGACACATGCTGACAGATGCCGGTGCGCTGGCCTTGGCTTGGGCCGGATTCTATTTTGGTCGTCGAAAAGTTAATGAGGTAAAAACCTTTGGATATTTTAGGTTTGAGGTTTTGGCAGCATTAATAAATGCTGTGGTGCTGTTTTTCTTAACCGCATGGATTG
>JAISFX010000022.1 GCA_031263385.1 Lactobacillus sp. | reverse complement strand
GTTAAAGTTGAAGATTCTAAAGCTTGTCCGGTATATACGGCTCGCTACATTAGGGGGATTAATAACAAGGCAGAAACTCCTAAATGGATGAAGGACAGGCTAACAGCTATTGGGCTTCGTTCGATATCTGCTATTGTTGATATTACAAACTATGTGAACTATGACTTGGCTCGTCCGTCTCATGTTTTTGATGCTGACAAGCTCAAAGGTGATGTTGTGGTGCGTATGGCTAAAGACGGTGAGAAGTTTGTGTCTTTGGAAGAAAAAGAATATGCAATGGATAATCAGTCGCTGGGTATTTGCGATGATGAGGGGATTCAGTGCTTGGGCGGTATTATGGGTGGTATTGGCAAAGGTGCGACCTTAGAGACTAAGGATGTGCTTTTGGAGTGCGCGATGTTTGATGCTACGGTTATTGCCAGAACCGGTCGTAAGTTCCAGATTGATTCAGATTCTCGTTATCGTTATGAACGTTGGGTTGACCCAAGATCAAATGTTCTGGGTTCTAATTACATCACATCATTGATTATAGAAATCTGTGGCGGTGAGGCTTCGGAGGTTATTGTTCGTGGTAATGAAGATGACTTTAAGCAAGCAGTTGCTTATATTAAGCCTTCGAATTTTGAAAAACTTATCGGAATGCCGGTTTCTAAAGAAAAGATTGTAGAGATACTTGATAAACTCGGTTTTGAGACAAGTGAAGAAGGTGATAAGGTTAAGGCTGTGTCTCCGACATGGAGAGGCGATATTGAGGGTGAGCATGACCTGATTGAGGAGGTTGTGCGTATGATTGGTCTTGATAACGTGCCTTATGTGTCAATGATTGAGGGTGGAGAGTTTCCTCGTGAGGTTTTGACACCTGTTCAAAAACGTGTGGTTGATGTTAAACACGCTTTGGCTGTGGCCGGCATGTATGAGACTGTTACATGGAGTTTTACAGACTCTAATGCGGCTGATTTGTTCAGAGCTAAAGGAACAGAGCCGATTTTGCTTTTAAACCCGATTGCATCTGATTTGAATGAGATGCGTCCAAGTATTTTGCCGAACCTTTTGATTGGGCTTAAAAATAACGTGGCACGCGGGTATGGTAATGTGTCTTTGTTTGAGGCTGCTCCAGAGTTTTATGGACGCAACCCTGAGGAACAAAGAACAGTTGCAACAGGTGTTCGCTCAGGTCTTAAGGCGAAAAAAGCATGGAACCAGCCAGCAAGAGCATTTGATGTGTATGATGTTAAGGAAGATGCTATTACGGCTATTCGTGCGGCAAATGGACCGGCAGATAATTTGCAGGTTACGGCAGATGCTCCGGCATATTATCATCCGGGAAGAAGCGGAGCAATGAGACTTGGTAAAAATGTTTTGGCTTACTTTGGAGAGATTCACCCAAATATTTTGAAGAAGATGGGTATCAAGCAGACAGTATGCGCTTTTGAGGTATATCTAGAGAATATTCCAGAACCGCGCGGCGGTCGCGGGCCGAGCGGCGGCAAGGCTACAGCTAAGAAGCGTTTGGAGCTTTCTCCGTTCCAGCCGGTTGATAAAGACCTTGCGTTTATTGTTGATAAAGAGGTTTTGGCTGCAAATATTATGGCGGCGGCAAAATCTGCCGATAAGGATAATATTGCTGATGTTAGAGTATTTGACATTTATGAAGGTACAGGAGTGCCGGGAGGTAAGAAATCTATCGCGCTTGGACTGACATTCCAGCCACAGGAAAAGACTTATACCGATGTTGAGTTGGAGACCTTGATGAACAAGGTAATCCAAGCGGTGAAGGCTAAGACAGGCGGTGAATTAAGGAGTTAAGCTTGTAAAAGCATGGATATTTGAAAAGAGCGGGGTTGTTCCCGCTCTTTTTTATGTTGTTTCGTTTTCTTTGCAATAGCTTTGGTAAAAATGATCATTTTTTAAGATACAGGAAGTGCCGTGTTGTGATACAAAGGCGTTTAGCGTTTTTGTTTTAGCATTGCCTCTTACTTCTACTTTCTCGCAGGAGGTGTTATTTCCAAGAACTGTTTTGGCTTCTTCAAGTGTTTTGCAAGGTTTGTCTGTTCTTTTCCATATTTGGAAATCGTAGATGAATAGGACTCCATTATCATCTCTCTTGGTTGGAATAATTGTAAATTTGTTCATAGTTGTATATTATTGGTTAATAATTTCTTTTTCTAACTCTTATTCATATGGTTGTATATCATTGTTGGATAAGAATTTCAATAGGTATTTAAATGGGTTGGATGAGGGGATGTTTCTTTTATCCTGAGTTAATGGTTTTGCGTGTTGTTTGGAGTCGAATGGGTCTGCTCTTTTTGTTTGACATTTTGGCTAAAATTTTGTATATTTTTTGTCATAATCAATGGTTAGGCCTAAAGAAATGACAGAAATTAAGAAAATAGATTACGATGGTATCGAAAATCTGGCAGATTTGTTCAGAGAATGGTATGTCGAAAAAACAATGTATCTGAAAAAAATTAGTGAGTTTTTGGCGGAGGAAAAGCTTGATAAGCTTTTTACGGTCGAGACTTTTAACGCTGTGATGAATGAGAGGGCTTGTTTGCCTGATAGTTTGGCACCGGCTTTGGTGAAGTCTGTTCCATTTAATATTTCTGAAGAAGAAATGACAGAGTTGTTTAAGAACTCCAAAAGGCGCTGTGCTACAAGGATTGATTTGGATTATAACGAGATTAAAAAATATCATCTGCTATTTGCTGAAGGTGAAGAAAAATCTAAGATAGCTAAAGAAATTGATATGACCCAACTGATTGAGCAAAATAATCAGAGGATGAAAGATGAGGCTCAGAATTTTTATGATTCTCAGAGACCGTCAAGGGCAACAAGCGATGATGCTGAAGATAAAGATCGCAAGCCCAGAGAAAAATTTGTTAGTTCCGGAGAAAACAAGCTTCCCAGAGAATATGCGCATAAGGTTAAAATGGCTAAATATTTGTTTGCATTTTATGGAGAAGATGTATCTGACATAAAAGATGATGATATGTTGGATGCGTGGGAACATACCTATCCTGATAAGAGTATGGTAAGAATGGCTGCGGAATACAAGATGTTGATGGAAAGGATGACTAGGCAAAGGCACAGGTTGCGGGCTATTGATGACAGCAGAGATTATGATGATATGCAGGTTATTGGTACTTTGAGAAGAAAAGCCCAAGGTGAACTTGAAGGAAGAGGCATATCTCTTACTAACTATTTTAGCAATAGAAAAGCAAGATAAGGTTTTATGCAGTAATGATAGAAGTTACAAAGGTAGAGAATAAATATATTGATAATATTGCTGATTTCTTCTCTGAAT
>JAISFX010000013.1 GCA_031263385.1 Lactobacillus sp. | reverse complement strand
AAGAAGAAATCAAAGAATACATAGACAGCAAAGAATGGGTAGGGGTTGCAGGTTTCAGAATAGAGGGCATGATGCAGGCTTATGTCAAAAAAATCATCGGCTCATATTCTGGCATCGTAGGCCTTCCCCTATATGAAACCAAATGTTTATTAAACGGAGCAGGTGTAAAATGACCATAGATACTATTGTTTACGAAGAAAAAAATAATGAGAAGAAAATAGCTTTGCTTGGCGAAGGCATCTTAAAAGAAATAGAATTCGTTGATAACAGCAAAGCCGCAGAAGGCAATATTTATCTTGGCAAAGTAACAAAAAAAATAGATTTAGCCAATGGCAGACAAGGCTTCTTTTTAGACATTGAAGATGAGCATGACGGCTTTTTAAATGCCCAAGAAGATGGCATGGAAGAATTAACCCTTAACGAAGGCCAAAGCCTCATTGTTCAGGTCTCTCAGGAAAGAAGAGCCGAAAAAGGCGCCCGCTTAACCAGAAACCTTCAGTTCGTTGGCAACTACATAGTCTACAATCCTTTTCAATTTGGCGTTCATGCATCATCAAAAATTACTGATAAAGTTGCTTTAGAAGAATATAAAACTCTCGTAAAAGAAAACATCACCGGTCAAGAAGGCTGGCTGCTTCGCACCACTTCTGTAGAGGTTGATTTTTCTGAGATTGAAAAAGAAATGAACGAGCTTCGCAAAAAATATGAGGACGTCCGTGTTAAAGCTAGAACAGCCAAATCACCAAGCCTGCTGCTAGAGAAGCCAAATCCTTTATTTGACTACATTAATAAGCACTATCCTGATTTGAATGAAGTTGTCATAAATTCTCATAATGTTGAAAATGAAGTTAAAGATAAATTCGGCATGGATTTACCTGTAAACTTTTCTCAGAACCCATTCAAAGATTTTCTGATTGATGATGCAATTATCGAGGCCTTGCAAAAAGAAGTTGTTCTTAAAAACGGCGGCCGTGTTACTGTCGAAGAAACTAAAGCCTTCGTTGCCATAGATGTTGATAGCGGTAAAGATACCAACACTGGGCCAATATCGCGCCTTAACTCTGAAGCAGCCATAGAAATCGCCCGTCAAATAAGGCTTCGCAACCTTGCCGGTAAAATTATTATTGATTTCGCAGGCTCATCTGAATACAAATTCTTAAAGCCTGTTATAGATGTTTTGGAAGACGAGCTTAAAAAAGATTATTCCAAAGCCACTTGCTTAGGACTAAGCCGCGCCGGCAATGTTGAGATTTTGCGCGTTCGCCGTCGTCCGACCCTGCAGGACTTGCTGTCAAAAGAATGTGATACCTGCCACGGCACAGGAAGAGTTGAGAAATAATGACTGAGATAATTAAAACTTACAAATGCCCAATCTGTGGCAAGCTTGAAAAAGAAAACAAATACAGACCGTTTTGCTCAAAGCGTTGTGCGGATATAGACTTAGGCAACTGGTTCTCGGAAAGTTATACTGTCCCTGTTGTAGAGATGGATGAAAAAGACCTCGAGCAACTTCAGGAGCAACTGGAAGAAGCCCAAAAAGACAAAAGCTAACTATCAAAATTTCTGCTTATTTTGCCTCAAAAAAGTCTATTATATTTTGGATTGCTTTTATGTCGATTTTTTCTTCGGCCTCTATTGTCCTCGCGGCGATATGAGGAGTTGCAATAAATTTATCGCTTGATAATTTCATAAACGCTTCATTTTCATAATATCCATCTTGTGCAATTGTTGCAATCTTTCCTGATTCTAAAGCAGCCAACAGTGCCTCTGGCTCTACAAGAGCAGGGCGCGCCGGGTTTATCAGAATAACGCCGTCTTTCATTTTAGCTATCTTGCTTGCATCTATAAAATTTTTTGTTTCATCATTAGATGTTATCGCAATAAAAATGATATCACTTTCGGAGAGGATGTCATCTAATGGCGTTGTGTCACCTGTCCTGTTCCAATAACGGACATTTGCCCCAAAGCCATCTTTCAATATTTTGTAGATTGCCTTATTTATACCACCAAAGCCAATCAGTCCTATATTAAGACTTTTTAACTCACGAGAATGGGACCTCTCTTTTGTTCCATTCAGAAAAGTAATCTTACGCAGGGCATCAATAGCCAGTCCAACCGCAAATTCGGCTACTGACACGCCATTAACCCCCGGAGTATTGCGTATCTCAATGCCAAGCTCTGATGCCGCTTTGGCATCTATAAAGGTTTCATAACCAACCCCTGCAAATGACATCACTTTAAGGCTCTTTGCCTGTTCAAGTATTTTTCTTGAATAAAATGGGTCAACGCCAAAATATACTGCATCTTTGTCTTTGATTGATGCAATAATCTCTTCTTCGCTAAGCGGGGCAGACCCATTTCTAAAAGACACCTCATACTTGTCATTATCAATCAATGCAAGCGCAACCGGAGGGATTGGTGTCCGTACAGATATATGTAGTTTTATTTTGCTCATAGAAAAACCTTTAACTTTGGCGCAAACTAGAAGTGGTCCGTAGCGCGGCTTAGAAGTCACCTTTAAGCGGTTGACCGGATGCTTCTATAATGCGCGCTTTACGAACTTCGTCTAAGTCATAATTAGCTTTAACATTTAGCATTGGCGCGATTGTCTCAATAATCTTGCTGGCTGTTGGCACGGCATTCCAGCCTGATGTCACAAACCCCCAAGTGTCTTTGGTTGATTTGGGCTCATCCATTGTTACCAATAATGCATATTTAGGGTTTGAGGCAGGGAATGTAGATACAAATGTCGCCATAACCTTCTTGTCAACATACTTGCCATTTTCAGAAAGTTTGTTTGCCGTTCCGGTTTTGCCGGCCACTTCATAACCTAAAACATTAGCCCTTTTGCCAGACCCATCTGTTACGACTGCACGCAACAGTTTTCTCATTGCTTTTGATGTATTATATGAAATCACTCGATGCCCTTCGTTTTTCTTAT
>JAISFX010000142.1 GCA_031263385.1 Lactobacillus sp. | reverse complement strand
ACATTACCTATATGAGAACAGACGCGGTAAACCTCTCTAAAGACGCAATTTCTAATTGCCGTGAAGTTATTCAAAAATATTTCGGAGACGATTACCTTCCAAAAGCCCCAAAAGAATATAAAACAAAGTCTAAAAACGCTCAAGAAGCACACGAGGCAATCCGCCCTTCAGACTTAATGAACACTCCTAAGAAATTGGAAAACACATTAGATTCTGATGCCCATAAATTATATGAGTTAATTTGGAAAAGAACCGTTGCCTGCCAAATGAACCCAGCTGTTTTAGATAAAGTTGTTATCGATTCAACATCCAAAGATGGCAAAATCATCTTGCGCGCCAATGGTCAAGTAATTGCTTTTGACGGCTTCTTAAAATTATACGTAGAAAGCAAAGACGACAATGACGAAGATGAAGAAAACCGTATCCTTCCTAACGTTGATAAAGGCGAATACGTTAACAAAGGCGATATTAAAACCGAACAACACTGGACTCAGCCTCCTCCACGTTTTACTGAAGCAAGCTTGGTTAAAAGACTTGAGGAGCTTGGCATCGGCCGTCCATCAACTTATGCGTCTATCATTGCTGTATTGCAAGACCGCAAATATGTACGCGTTGAGAAACTGCGCTTTATTCCTGAGGACCGCGGCCGTATTGTGACCGTGTTCTTAGAAAACTACTTCAAAAAATATGTCGAATATGACTTCACTGCACAGCTAGAAGAGTTCTTAGATGATGTATCTAATGGCGAAATGGACTGGAAAAAACTTCTAACCGGTTTCTGGGTAAAGTTTATTGCCAACGTCAAAGCAGTTGAACCTCTAAAGGTAAGCGATGTTATTGATAAGATTGAAGAAGTTCTTGAATATCACCTCTTCCCTCCTCGTGAAGACGGCTCTGACCCAAGAGAATGTCCTGAATGTCATAATGGCAAATTAAACGTTAAACTTGGCAAATTCGGCGCCTTTTTAGGTTGTTCAAATTATCCGGAATGTAAATATACTAAACCGTTGATAGACACTACCGACGAAGAATCTAGAGACCCTTCAAAAGATGCAAACCAAGAAGACAAGGTCATGGGCGAGCTTAACGGCATGAAGATTTATCTCAAGAAAGGACCTTTTGGCTATTACGTTCAGCTTGGTGAAGATGCCACAGCAACTACCGAGAAACCAAAGAGAAGCTCTCTTCCTAAAAGCATCAGTCCTGATGAGCTTACCCCAGAGCAGGCTCTCACCTTAATCAGCCTGCCAAAAGACTTAGGCAACGGAATTGAGGTCAATATCGGCAAATTTGGCCAATACATCAAACAAGGCGGAAAATCAAAGTCTCTAACCGGTAATGACAACATCTTTAACATTACACTTGAGCGCGCTGAAGAAATTTTGAAAAACGTTGCTGAAAGACCTCAAGGCAAAGTTCTGGGACAGTATAAAAAGAATGATATCCAGCTTCTTTCCGGCCGCTATGGTCCATATCTCAAGGTAGGCAAAAATAATTACGCCTTACCTAAAGAGTTTAAGGATAAAGAGCCGGCCTTAGAAGATGCAATAAAAATCATCGAAGCCAAGAAATAATAAATAAACCCGCTTTTATAGCGGGTTTATTTATGCATCATCTCTTCTTTTGACATTTTATGGTCCATAGCCTCAAACCCAACATCTATCGCATGGGTTAAATCATTTGAAACCTCTTCCCCAATTTCCATAATTTCTTGTACAATTTCGCCTGTCTTTGTGTAAGGAGTTTTGGCATAATAGTCCTCTAAAAAGAAATATCCCAACAAAGCCCCTATCAGCACCAAAAGAAACCTGTTTACATTTTTCATATCCCCTCTCCCTATTAGCCTCTCATAACAATAATCTAAGCACTTTTTCTGCATACTTCAAATTTTATATAAACCTCAATACAAAACATTATACGGCAAAAACAAATAAAATAAAACCCCGCTTTCGCAGGGTATATTTTTTATAAATTCAGAAACTAATCAACTTCCAAAACCATTCCGTCATATGCCACCTCCATATTGTCAGGCAGCAATGCAGAAAATTCGTCATGATCAACCCTTGCTGATATGTGACACAAAACCACTTTCTTAGGCTTAACCGCCTCAACAACAGCTTTAACCTTAGCAAGGTTGCTATGGCCATTTTCTCTTTCATCTACGCCATTATTACATTCAATCAACAACAAATCTAACTCGTGCAAATACTTTAATGTCTCATCACTCATTTGTTGCCAATCGGTAATATAAGCAAAATTCTTATGCCTAAAGCCCGAACTCATCAAGTTTCTGTGAGGCAAAACAAAGGTCTGAAAGTTCAACCCTAAAACATCAAATTCTCCAAACTGAGGAATTTCTACCCACTTCAACTCATCCATACCTGCTTCACTAGATGACTTAAACATAAACCTATGACATTCCTTCATCTCTCCCATAGTCTCAGCAGATGCAAAAACTTCTATAGAATGTTTCAAAACTCTTCCGGCACAGGTCAACTCAGGCAATCCGGCAATATGGTCATAATGTCCGTGAGTTATAAATACTGCATGCAAATCTTTTATGCCGGATGCATTAACCTGCTCCCTAAAATTAGGCCCGACATCAACAATAATGTTTTTATCATTTATTTCCATTA
>JAISFX010000137.1 GCA_031263385.1 Lactobacillus sp. | reverse complement strand
ATAAAAAATGCTTCATGCTGACATGCTCCTGTAATTGAATTTCTGTTTGATATATTATTTCTTTATGAGCAATATCGCAACAAAAAAAACGCCTTCCGGAGAAGAAGGCGCTTTTTATTTAATTTTTGAAATTGAGAAGACTTATTCTTAACAGCTGATCTTTTTTGCGAAGTTTTGCTTTCTTGAGTTCTTCTATTTTTTGAATGTTCTTCCAGAGGTGACTTTCTTCTTCTTTTATAACTGCATCTAAATGAGCGTGTTCTCTTTTTAATAGTTCGGCGGATTCTGGTATGCCCATAATCTCCTCCTTTCTATATGACGGTTGGTGTAATAAGACCATTATACACTTTAAATTGCCTTTTTACCAGCATTTTAAAAATGGCAGAAAACCTAGAAGTTTAGGTACTCATAAGAGTGCAAAAGTAAAAGGACTCCAAGAATTATGCGATAAATTACAAAGGGTAAGAAGGTAGATTTGCCGAGCCACCACATGATTAGATATATTGCAATGATAGAAGATATAAAGGAGTATGTAATGCCGTCTATTGCGTAGATTAAAGAGGCTAAATCTCCGTCATTATAGAGGTCATACCCAGTTAGAAAGCCGGCAGCGCATATGGTGGGGATTGCCAGCAACATAGAAAACTTGGCGGCTTCTTTTCTTTCCATGCCTAGAAAACGCGACATGGTTATAGTTATGCCGGAGCGTGATGTGCCGGGGATTAGGGCAAAAGCCTGAGCGATGCCGATGATTATGGCATCAGTAACAGTGAGGTGCTCAATCTTTCTTATGGTCATGCCAAGTTTATCAGCAATGTATAATAAGATGCCGAATCCTAATATGTTCCACCCGATGATGCGTGTGTCTCTGAGCCATTCGGTGCCGTATCTGGTAAGAAAGAATCCAAAAACACCAGCAGGGATTGAGCCAATGAATATGAGCCAGAAAACGCGGCTGCCGTAGTTTTTGAAAGAAGGAATGAATTTGGTTTTTAAGACACCGGTTATAACCTTCCAGACGTCTTCCCAGAAATAAATGATGACAGCCAAGATAGAACCAAGGTGGACGGCGACGTCCATAGCAAGTCCTTGGTCAGGGAAGGTGGTGAATTTTGAGAACAACACCAAGTGGCCAGAAGAACTGACCGGTAAAAACTCTGTCAGCCCTTGCAGCATGGAAAGAAGAATAATGTTAATATCTGTCACTGTTATTCTTTCTCCATGGTGATTTCGAAGGCGCATTGAATGCGTTTCTTCAAGGCTAGGGGAGACACAGGTTTGACCAGATATTCATAGATGCCTAGTTCTTTTGCATCGACAACGGTTTTTTCTTTGGTGTCTACCGTAACCATTATTATAGGAATGTTTTGAGTGTCACCTAATGAGCCTGATTTAAGTTCTTTAGCAAATTCCAGCCCGCTTTTTTTAGGCATTTGCTGGTCAAGAAGGATTAAGTCAATGCTTTCGGTGCTGAGGATTTCTGCTGCTTCTGTTGATGTTGCAGCCTCGAATGTATGTTTGATGCCGATTTGGGAAAGGGCAGTTTTAATAAATGTTCTAGAAAATTTATCATCATCAACAATCAGGCAGGTTATATCTTCCCACGATGTTTGCTTTGAATCATTATTCATTTTTAACTCTCTAAGTAGTTCCAGTTGATTGAATCTTAACGCAATTCTTTATAAAGAAAAGCAATTTTTGTTGTTTTTCAGCTTTAATAATGAGCTTGGGTCGAATCTGATGCTGTTTAGCGATGCTCCCCAGTGTAAATGAGGCCCTGTGGCGCGACCTGTTTTGCCTACAGTTCCGATAATATCTCCTTGGCTGACAATGTCTCCGGCTTTGACAGAGATGTCTTTCATGTGGGCGTATATGGTGAACAGTTTGTGGCCGTGGTCTACTACAACGACATTGCCGGAGTAAAAGTAATCATAACCTGCTAAGGTTACGATGCCGTCGCCTGAGGATTTAATGTCTGTTCCCTCAAGGGCTGCGATATCTAAACCTTGGTGAGGGTTTCTTTTTTCTCCGTTCAAAATTCTTTGTCCGCCGAAGGTGCCGCTGATGCGTCCTTCAACAGGTTTTATGAAACCTTTCTCCCAATATGTATCGAGAGTGTCTTCGGTTTGAGCACCTCTAATCTCTGTTCTTTCACGAGCGATGGCTTTTTGGTCATCTTCAGAAGGGGTAACTTTTTTGGGTGGGAGACCTTTTATGTTTTGGATGTCCCATTTTTGGGGAGAGACGTCAATTTTATAGGTTTTGCCGTCAATGATAATGCTTTGTTCGGGTTTTTCATCTCTTCCGAAGGCGATTAAAAAGTCGCCGTTTTCAGATATGGATATTTGCTTATCATTGAAGATAACTTTTTTGGCATCAGGTGCAGAACCTTTAAGGATTTCTCCTTGAAAATTATCGCCGCATAGTTCGGTGGCACTTGCTGTTGAAGCTAGAGCCAAGGTGCTAAATGTCAAACAAAGAAGTCTGTAAGCTTTCATCTTTTTTATCTGCCTTTTTACGTTTGGTTGGGGTTGATGATGATGAGGTTTTTATGCTGCCGTCAATAAATCTGATTTCAAAAGAAGAGCTCTTTTTGGCCTGAGATACATTATATATGGTTTGGGATTGGTCATCCTTTACCCATGCAAAGCCTCTTTTTAATACAGAATCTATTGAGACAGAATCTAATCTTATTCCTAAGTTGGTAATATTTTCTTGATTTTTTTGAAGGATGTTGCGGATTAAATATGGGCGCAGGCTTATTCTTTCAATATCATTATGTTTGTTCAAGAGGAGGTTTTTGAAAGATACATTTAAGCGCTCTATGCGGTCATCCAACTTTTGTTGGCTCTCTAATAAAATTTGGTTTAGGTTCGGGATGCCTCGGGCCAGTCCTTCAACCTTGTTTTTATAGTTTTCAATAAAGCGGTTGATAGCGTTGAACAATCTGCTGCCGGAGGTTAGAAGCCCTGCTTGGATTTCTGATTTTACGGGAACGGCAAACTCTGCGGCACCAGTAGGTGTGGGGGCTCGTAAGTCAGAGACGTAATCAATAAGCATGGTGTCGGTCTCGTGCCCAACGGCAGAGATGACAGGTATCTTTGAGGCAAAGACAGCGCGGATTACGACTTCTTCGTTGAAGCACCATAAGTCTTCAAGGCTGCCGCCACCACGAGCAACGATTAAGACGTCTGGTTTGTTAGGAAGATTATTAAAGCCTTCAATAGCTGCGGCAATTTTTTCAGCAGCGCCTTCGCCTTGCACAGGGGTTGGCCAGAGCAATAAATGAGAAGGGAATCGGTCAGTGATGCGGTGGATGATGTCTCGGATTACGGCACCGCTGGCACTGGTTATTACACCAATGGTGTTTGGCAGAAAAGGAATCGGCTTTTTATGGACTTGGTCGAAAAGGCCTTCTTCTTGAAACTTCTTTTTTCTTTCTTCGAGGAGTTTTAGTAAAGCCCCTTGTCCGGCGACCTCCATTTGCTCAATTACCAATTGGTAGTTTGATTTGCCGGGGTAGGTGGTTATTTTGCCGGTGGCGATGACCTCTAGACCGTCTTCGGGTTTGACCTTGAGGTTGGCGGCTACGCCTTTCCAGCAGACAGCTGAAAGAACAGCGTTGTCATCTTTTAGAGAAAGGTAATAATGCCCAGAATCTGCTCGTTTGCATGACGAGATTTCGCCACGAATCTTTACCTTGCTGAAAGCGGTTTCAACAAAGCTTTTGATTGTGTAAGAAATCTCACTTACCGTGAACTCTTTATCTTGTAATATGTTTTCCATGAGGCGCAGTATAGTTCATAATAAAATGAAAATAAACTTGTTTGTTTATTATAAACATTGTTTAATACATGGTATGTCTGTTGAGGGGAAAATTATGAAATTTGAGCTGAAAAATGCAGAGTTAAAAAAGTTTGGAAATTTTGAGATATTAGAATATCCCAACAGAGACAAATTTCCGCTGGACGGCGCTGTCGTCAAGGTTAAGAATGGGGTTTATCCTAAAAAAATTAATCATGGTTTTTATGAGCTTTTCTATGTTATGAAAGGCTATTATGACGTTGAGATTGATGGCAACGTTACCAGAGTTAATGAAGGGGATATGTTTATAATAGAACCAGAGAAAGCACACAGATGTACAGCAGAACATGCAGAGATGTTTGTGGTTTGTACACCACCGTTTGATATTAAAAACGTTGAGTTTTTGGAGTAGACATGGAAATCAAAGATAAAATAAAGAAGATTATTGATGATGCCAAGGCGGTTATGGATAATGATAAAACCGGCGGTTGGCTTAAAGATGCGCATATTGTTGTGGTGGAAGAAAAAGCAAATTGGCTTTGTGATAAGCTGCCGGAAGCTGACAGAGATATTGTTATGATGGGTGTGTGGCTGCATGATATTATCCATTTTATAGATTTAGAAAACAGAGATATTCATGCAGAGCTTGGTGCGGAATATGCCAGAAATGTGATGCAGGAAGAAGGGTTTTCTGCGGAGGTGACAGATAAAGTGGTTGAGGCAGTGAGGGCGCATTCATGCAAGGATGTTATGCCGCAGTCGCTAGAGGCCAAGATATTAGCAACAGCAGATGCAATGAGCCATTTTGCACCAGAATATTATCTGGGGATTGCTATGGATGGGGCTGTTGGTAAAAAAGGAATTGATGCTTATTTCAGGTGGGCTCGAAACAAATTGAATAAAGATTTTAATGGTGGAAAGATATTTTTTGATTTTGCAAAGCGAGAAGTAGAAGAAGATTATAAGAAGATAAAAGCTTTTCTTGATATGGGAGATAAGCATGAGTAATGAAGATAAAATCGGGGTTGGAATTGGGGTTTTGCTGGCAAATGAAAAAGGCCAATTTTTGCTGATGAAGAGAAACTCTAAACATGCCACAGGAACTTATGCGATGCCCGGTGGGTGGTTGGAGTTTGGAGAGGGATTTGAACAGACGGCTGCTCGTGAGCTTAAAGAAGAGCTGGGAGTTGAAGTTGGAGATGTCGAGGTTTTGGGCGCTACGAACAACTTGTTTCCGAAAGAGAAT
>JAISFX010000096.1 GCA_031263385.1 Lactobacillus sp. | reverse complement strand
GGTTGCGGAGAGCTGTGTGAAGAACGGCTCTGTCCTCGGTAAAGTTTATCTTCTCGCCGGAGAACATTGCTTTAACATGGTCCTCAAGCTTGGCATGTTTGGCAAGTGTAACTAAGAACTTGAGAGTTTTTTCGGTTATTTGGTTTTTTGAATAATCAAAAAGTATATCTTCAAACTTTATGGAAAGCTTTTCGGCGCGATCAGGGTCTGCCTTAAAAAAATCTCTCATATGGTGTTTTTTTATGCTTTTTGAATGAGCTTCAAGTTTTTTCCATGGTCTTGATTTGTATATTTTTGTTTTCATTTCTTCACCTACCGATATTCATGAATATTAAGTCTTTGTCACTAAAATACACCGAGGCCGCGTGGTTGACATCCTCTATTTGTACATTTTGCACAAGCAAATTGCGTTTCTTTAAGAAATCTATCCCTAAATCGTGGTACTGCATTTGAGCGAGGATTGAGGCGATTTGGTCAATTGATGTAAAGCGGAGATTGTAAGAAGAAATAAGGTAGTTTTTGGCACTTTCAAATTCTTCTGCTGTTACACCTTTGTCTTTCATTTTTGCCCATTGGCTGCGGATTATTTCTTGCATTTTAGGCATGTTCTCGGCAGATGAAGCAAAGCGCCCTTTAATAGTGCATGATTTGTCATTTATTGAGAGATAAGAGCCAGCACCATAAGTTAAGCCTTCATTCTCTCTGGTAAGAAGAAATAAGCGAGACTGCATTTGAGAGCCACCCAAGATGTGGTTGGCAATGAAGAGCGGGTAAAAGTCTTTATCATTGCGGCAAACGCCTTTGCTGATGAACATTGAGATGTTTTGCGGAATGTCTTTTGTGATGTGTTTTTCGCGGCCGTCAAAAGAAACTGATGCCACAGGGATGTCTTGAACAGCTCCTGTTTGCGGAAGGTTTCCAAAAATCTTATCAATAACTATGCCGGCTTCTTCTTTAGTGATGTCTCCGGCGATGCCGACAACAAGTTTATCTTGAGTTAGGTTATTTTTAATAAACTTTCTGATATTGTGGGCAGAAATGTTCTTTATGCTGTCCATTGAGCCATAAGGATTGAATGAATATGGGTGGCTGCCATAAACCTCTTCATTGAAAGCAAGTTTCAAAACGCTTTCAGGGCGTTCTTGCTGAGTCTTAAGTGCGATTGCCATTTCTTCGGCTATGCGATAAATGTCTTTTGCTCTTAAATGTGGCGATGTTAAAGATTTTTGTAAAAGCTCTACGGCGATATCTTGTTTATCTTTTAGATAAGTCAGCTCACCTTCAAAAACATCTAAACCGGCATCAAAAGAAAGACTTATTGCATTCTCTTCAAGCAATTCTTTAAAGTTTTGAGAATCATAATTGGCGGAGCCGTCTTTTAAGATTGATGATGTGGCGATGCCTACACCTTTTGACCTTTGGTCCTCATAGGCATAACCAGCCTCTTTAAACAAAAAGCTGATGCCGATAATGGGGTTGGTAGTGTCTGTTAAAAGATAAGCCTTTATTCCTTTGGGGGAAGTTATTTCAACAACCTCTGTGGTAAAGGTTCTGCCCTTGAGAACAGAGTTTTCTAAGATGTTATTATAGTTGAATTTGTGTATGGCTTTGTACGCCAAAACACTCAGCGATAAAAATACCGCCAGCAGAATTATGTCTCTTAAAAAAGAGGTTCTTTTTACACGTTTTGCCACTTTAAACCTCCGGTAACAAGATGCCTGTCTGGTTGGTGGAATTTTTCAAATCTTCATAAGCTTTTTTGATGTCATTCAAGGTTACGGATTTGATGTTTCTATCCCAATCCTGAATATCTTTAAAGCTCATGGTGTTAGATAATATTCCGACTATATATGCCGCATCAAATGGATTATCTTTTAAGAAAACCAGACCTGAGAGCATTTTATCTTTAGTTTTTTGTAAATCTTTCTCAGTCATTCTTTTGACGATGTCATCCATCTCTCTATTAATTAAAGGTGTGATGTCTGTGTCTGACTTAAGAAGGGCTGAGATTGTAAAATATCCATAAGAGCGGGTTGCATAGCTGTAGTTTGTAGAAATGTTTACTACAGCCTGTTTATTTAGGACTAAACGCTTATAAAGCTCAGAGGTTTTGCCCTCGCCCAGATATTTTGATAAGACCATAAGAGGATAGCTTAAGCTGTCTGATACATAGGTTCTGAGGTATCTGGGGTTTTGGATATTAGGAAGGCGCATTTTGAGCAGGTATTCTGTGTTAGCCTGTACTGCAGGCATATCTGCTGAAGGAGAGAATTTGCCCCCTTTTATTCTGCCATAATATTTTTTAGAAAGTTCTTTGGCAGTAGCAACATCTATATCGCCAGAGATAATAACGGTTGCATTAGAAGGATTATAATATTTTTTATAAAACTTTTTTATATCTTTAAGTTTGTAGCCCATAATCTCATCAGCTGTGCCAATAACCGGTCTGGAGTAAGGGTGTGATTGCCATAAGTTGCGGCGAAATGTCTCAGAAAAAGGGGATGCGGGATTGTTCTCAATAACCTGTTTTCTCTCATTAAAAACAACCATTCTTTCTTTGGCGAACTCATCATCATCAAAGACCAGATTTCTCATTCTGTCTGCTTCTAAGAACATTATGAGCTCAAGTTTTGAGATGTCTACTTCCTGATGGTAAGCGGTGAAGTCATATGATGTGAAGGCATTGCCATTGCCGCCGTTTTCGGTGACGATTTTATCAAAGTCTTTTATCTTTTTAGTGCCTTTGAACATTAAATGTTCTAGCATGTGAGCCATACCGGCTCTGCCAAGAGGGTCATCCACTCCGCCAACTTTATACCAAACCATGTGTTTGACTATGGGAGCTTTGTGATTGGGCAAAACAATTACCCTGAGGCCGTTATCAAGAAAAAATTCTTCTCCGTCAAAAAGTTTTGCATTAGCCGTGCTAATGCAAAAAAGTAAACCGATG
>JAISFX010000034.1 GCA_031263385.1 Lactobacillus sp. | reverse complement strand
ATATCAATTTCGTTATATTTCATGTTATTTAGAAGGCACATGTCCTGAGCTAAATCTTTGCTAAGTTGAGATGTGTTTATGCTGGAGAGCATGTAGCAATGGACGTTTTCTGCGCCAAGGGCATCAATGCTTAAGGCTGCAACAAGCGCAGAGTCAATGCCACCGGAAAAGCCCAAAGTTACTCCGCTAAAACCGTTTTCTGAGCAATAATTCTTAAGCTCTTGGGTTAGGTGATTCCAAACTTTTTCCATAAAGTTTCTCCTCGATTATCTTATGGTTTTTGTGGTGAACAAAGTTTTTCCATTCAGGGTTTTTGTTCTTGAGCATGTCTCTTAACTCAGAGGCAGAAACAGTGCAATGTTTAGTATCGTCTCTGTTTATGCTTACCACGTTTTCTACTTTATTTTTGAACCAATCAGCATCTTGTTGTGAGCCCGCAAAATATACATCAGGCGAAAGTGGTTTTAAGAAGTCTAATACATAGTCTGCCCATTTAGGAGGGTTGCCCAAATCTTTAAGCCCTACAACTTTTTGGTCAGGGATGATGTTGTTTATTAACAATTTTCTTGTTTCAAAATCAAGAGGGTTTCTTGAGGTGTTGCTTTCTTGAATAGAGCCGATGATGACAATGCAATCGTCACAATTGTTCTTCATTGTTTCTATTAGTCTTAAGTGCCCATCATGAAAAGGCTGGGCTCTCATTATACAAAAACCAAGATTAAATTTAGTTGAAGTGTGGCTCGACATGAATAACTACGCGGCGGTTTTTACGACGGTTCTGAGGAATTGGCTCGCCAAATGGGTCGTGGTTTGGATATTTGGGAGAAATGTCATACATGCCGGTAACTTTTAGTCTTACGCGAGGTATGCCACGTTCTTCTAAGAAAGATGCTACAGAGCTAGCGCGGGCTGATGAAAGCTCCCAGTTGCTAGGGAATTGAGGGTTTGAAAATTTGTCGTCGCTGGTATGGCCTTCAATGCTGAAATTGAAGTTGTTATAGCGCTCAGACTTTAAGGTTGCAGCCAGTCTCTTTAGGGCAGGTAGGGCTTCTTTTTTGAGTTCTGCTGAGCCGTAATCAAACAACACGGCATCAGTAAATTCAATAACAACGCCTCTGGTGTCTGTTCCTAAACTTATGCCTTCTTCAGCATTCATAGATTGGATGTCTTCAGTAAGTTCAACAACCATCATCTCTATTGGTTTGTTTATGGATTTGTTGCCCAGAGATTCATTCATACCAGAACGGATTTGTTCGTATCTTGCAACGTCAGGGCTGGAGGCCGCAAGCATTAAAACAAAGAAACACAAAAGCAAGGTGACCATATCAGAATATGTGGTCATCCAGCTTTCATCGATTGTGCTTTCAGGCTTTTTTACCATGCGTTATGCATTCCCTTGTTCGTTAGAGTTCTCTGTCTGAGCCGGGCTAGTATAAGCCATTGCAGAAAGATTGATGTCTCTGTCTATAGAGAATTGGTTATCTAACTCAACAAATGAGTTTATTCTATCTTGGATGTAGCGAGGGCTTTTTCTTTCTGCCAAAAGAACTAGGCCTTCCATTTGCAGGGTGTTTTTGAAAGTGCTTACATCAAGTCTAGCAGCCATCTTAGTAGCTACAGGAATGAAGAATATGCGGGCAAGTAAAATACCGTAAAAAGTGGTTATCAAGGCGATTGCCATACTTGGGCCGATGGCTCCAGGGTTGGCGCCCATATCGCCGAGCATTACGATAAGGCCGATTAAGGTTCCTAACATACCATATGCAGGAGCATCACCACCCATTTTTTTGAGGCCTTCAATAGCGATGTCTTCTTTATTGTGTTGAGATTGGAGGAGGTTGTTCATAATCTGACGGATTTCGAGGCCGGTATAACCAGTGACAACTAAGTCTCCGCCGTAGGCAAGGAAGGGCTCTTCTTCATGAAGCTGGTCGTCGATTTCATTTTCGAGGCCTTGTAAGCCGGTTTTTTGAATGACATAAGCCCAGCTAACAATTCTGGCAACTTCGTCTTTTAATGAAGCGGCAGAATCGCGGTGCTTTTTGAATGATGTGCCAATTAGTCTCAGGGCAGATAACGCTGTCTTGAACTCGTAAGAAATAAAAGCGGTAACGAGCGTTCCGCCAACCACAATTACAATACTGGGGATGTTGAAAAACGTGCTTGGTGTGTCTGTTGATATTAACAGAGAACCAATAATTATGACGAATCCTAATATTACTGAAACGACAGAGTTAAGAGACATAAAGCAAATCCTTTACAATATAATAAGTTCTTCTTTAGATGAAAGAATAGTGCATAAGAGTTAATATTTTGCAAATATTATTTTTTTGTACTGCGAACATATGCTATTGAGGAATGTTCGTCACAATAAGTTTGACCAACTCTTATTTTTTTGCCGCAGAAATGGAAGCCTTCATCCTTAGGGTCGCCAACAGGCCAACGGCAGGTGTGGTTATCTAAATTGGTTAAGGTAACTTTGCCGTCTTTGTTGCGAGGTTGGGTGCTGCAGATGATTGGGGCAGACATTTCTTTAGAAATGAAGTGAGAAGGTCTTTCGAAAGTTTTGGTTTCTTTCTTAATAGGCTCTGCTTTAATAGGCTTTTCTTCTTTTGGGGCAGGGGCT
>JAISFX010000130.1 GCA_031263385.1 Lactobacillus sp. | reverse complement strand
TAAAGGATAAGGGATTTTTGGTGTCATCTGCGAAGGATGCGTCATCAGCCATAGAGATGATTGGCTATTATAAGTTTGATTTGTTGATAGTTGATATTATGATGCCTAAAGAAACCGGGTTGGAGTTCTTGCAAAAGCTTAGAGAAAGCTCAAATGTGCCGGTTGTTTTGCTGACAGCTATGGGTGAGACAGGCGACAGAGTTGCCGGTCTTGAGATTGGGGCGGATGATTATATTGCCAAGCCTTTTGAGCCCAAAGAGCTGGTTCTGAGAATAAACAGTATTTTACGCAGGACCCAAAAGGACAGTAAAAAAGCAAAAGATAAGCTGTCTTTAGGGGCTTGTATGTTTGATGTTGTTAAAAAAGAGCTTACAACAGCAAAAGGTGAGATTATTCATATTACACCTGTTGAGCAGACACTTATGGTGATTTTGGGTGGTAATCTGGGGCAGGTTTTTGATAGAGAAAAATTGGCAGACATGCTGGGAGCAGGGCAAAGCCCTCGTTCGATTGACGTGCAGATAACACGTTTGAGAAAAAAAATAGAGAAAGATTCAAAGAACCCACGATACTTGCAGACCGTTCGTGGTAAAGGTTATATGTTATTGGAAGACTAACAAAGGTCTGTAGACGGTTAAAGGAAAAGAAATAATGAAGATAAAATTCCCAAGTAAAATAGAAGAAATGCTTCGTCTTTTGAAGCTTAAGCTTTTGCCAAAGACATTGTTCTTTAGAACGATGCTTTTGATATTTATTCCGCTTATGGTGGTGCAGGTTGTATCTATTGTAGCGTTTTTTGAGGGAAGCTGGGGCAGAGTTGGTAAAAGGCTTTCAACTAACCTGACATCAGAAATGTCTTTGATTGTGGATGTGGTCAAGAACGATCCTGCTTTAGTTGATGAGATTGGAACTTTGGCGCTTGAGAAGTTGGAACTTGATGTACAATACTTCCCTAATAACGAAAAGCTTTCAGTTATGAATAAGGCTAGCAAAAATAATAAGCTTATTACAGGGTTTTTGGAAGAATCTTTGAGGACAGAGTTCCCTGATGCGGTGACATCTATTTATATTGACGACCAGAGAAAAGATTTGGCGGTTTTTGTTGATACTGAGGAAGGATTGTTTCAGTTTACAACATCTGCAAAGAACATATTCTCTACCTCTATATTCGGGTTTATTGCTTGGATGGTGGGAACGTCTTTCTTGTTGTTCTTGGTGGCGGTGATGTTCTTGAGAGTTCAGGTGCGCTCTATTGCAGAGCTGGCAAGAGTCGCAGAAGAGTTTGGACGTGGAATTGATAATAAAGAGTTTAAGCCTTATGGGTCTTCTGAGGTTAGAAAAGCCGGAATTGCCTTTACAAAGATGAAAGAAAGAATTCAGAAACAGATTACCGAGAGAACCAGAATGTTGGCTGGTGTTTCGCACGACTTGCGCACGCCTTTGACCCGCATGAAGCTTCAGCTTGAGATGATTGATGAAAAAGATAAGGAAGAGTTCTTGCAAGATATTCTCGAAATGGAGAAGATGCTGGATGGTTATTTGTCTTTTGTCAGTGGCGAAGGGGCTGAGACTTCAGAGTTTGTTGATTTGAATGAAATGATTTTGAGCATTATCAATAAGTTTCGTAATAAAGATGCGCTGGTAAGATATTCTACAAGCGGCATGGTTAGCGCGATACAGGGTCGTGAGCAGGCTTTGAAACGTGCGATTACAAACATAATATCAAATGCGTTTGACTATGCTGACAGCAATATATCTGTCAAGCTTGAGAACAACAGCAGCAAGGTGTTTATTGCGGTTGATGATGACGGGCCGGGTATTCCTGAGGACAAGAGGGAAGAGGTGTTTAAGGCATTTTATCGTTTGGATGAGTCTCGTAACAAAGAAACCGGCGGCGTTGGTCTGGGGCTATCTATTGCAAAAGATGTTATAACTTCTCATGGTGGCACTATAGAGCTCTATGATTCAAAATTAGGAGGCTTGAGGGTACTCATTAGTATTCCCTTATAAACTTTACGGCAGCACCTTGAGACGGGGAGCTCCTAAGTGGTTTGTTAGGCGCCCTAGTCCATACTCTCGCAGGGCGGGCTTGATTGCTAACGATTAAGAGAGTGTTGTGTTGAGGGTATTAAAAAAGATGAAGGTTCTTAAGAGCCTTCATCTTTTTTTTGCTTTTGCTTTTCTATAATTAAAATTAACAGGAAAAGCATGTTTACCCAAAATAAAATCTTTCCAAGAATACTTGGGTGATAGACAGCAAAGCTGGTTGCTAGCACAACAGATGCTGCTATCATAAAATTCAGTCGCCTGTTTTTATTCTTTTGTCTTTTAGAAAGTTGACTAATGATTAAGGCAACTATGACAAGAAGCATAGAAATCAAGGCTAAGCTTGTTTGACTCATGATTTATATGATTTATAAATTATATGGTTATTGGTGGAGAATGTAGCATAATGCTAAGAATAAGTCCATAAAAAAAGCCTCTTGGGAGAGGCTTTCTTTACGATAGTATTTTATCTGAAATAATCCGGTATCTTATTTGGCTTGTCGGGCGGGGGTGTTTTTTTATATTGTCGCACTTTGATTATTCCATGTATGGAATAGCATATGCCAAGTGTTGCCAACATCATAAATAAAAAACCCTGCCATCCAACCATGGTTGACGACAATATGATACTTGCGGCCCATAAGGAAGATCCGATAAGGCCTTTTACGAACTTTGTTACATTTCTTTTTTTGTGTGTCCAAAATGTAAAAAGGATAATGTTGCTTGCTATTAAAAGCAGCAAAGACAATTCGATTGTTGCCATGCTTAAATTTATTTAACGGTTAGTAATTATTTTTCTGCAATGAATATAGCAGAAGCAAGAGGGATAGTCATGTGAAGGTTTTGTTACACGTTTAGTGCAAAATAAAAGCCCCTAGGTTCGGGGCTTTATTTTATTTGCTTACAGGGAACACCTGGACATCATTGTTGATGCCTTTGTTGCTTTGTATGTCCGGTGTCATGGCATCTAGAATCGGTTGGGCTCTGTTCTGAGCTTTAGTCTTGGTTCTAGACTGAAGAACCGGATTGAGCGGGTAGGCGTCATTTGGCAGGCGAATCAGCATATAACCTGTGCCGCCACCAAATGCAGGGCCGGAAGCGCCGATGGAATAGTAGCCGCCGATGAAGCCATAATCTAAGTCAATATAGTCTATTGAGAACAAAGTTTTGATAGTGGTTTGGCCGATAGTGGTCATTTTGCAATTGAAGCCGGCATCTTCCCAAACAACGCTGTCAACACTCTTTACATAGGTCAAAGTTTTAGAAGGGATACAATCAGGGGTTTGACCATTGTGAGATATGTTATAGTTTAAGACCAAATTAATGCGGGTGTTGCCTTTGGAAAGGCCTACGTCGGTAATCTTTACCGAATCTATGTACATTTGGCCGTTAACAACGCCAACTTTCAAAGGCATAGAGACATAGTTCTCGGTGCATATGTGGCTTAATGGGTCTGCTTCACAGATTAAGGCTGTTTTATGATTGTTGTTATCAAGCAAGTGGAAAAGGCTGTTGTAAACATATTCTCTGGACATTGAGGCATTAGCAGGGGCGCATTGCTTGGCGCGGCATACAACAACAGAGCTTGGTTTTCTTAAGGGAGCGTTCTCGACCACAACATCTGTCGCCGCAACTTCAGGATTCATGAATATTTCCTTGAGGCTTTTGTTTCTAAAATCGCAGCCGGCGATGCATAGTACCAAAACTAAAAAAGCGCATAATCTTAACACGGTCTAATATCCCTTTTTACTTGTAACTTGCCCTATAATAGGATAGATATATACAAATAACAAAGAGTTTTTTTAGATTATTCAGTAAAATCTTAATTTGTCGGAGAATTGTTAGTGAAGTATTTGTTTTTCCTGTGGGCTTTATTCTTTTCTTTTGATGTGTTTGCAAAAGTTAAGGTTGTTGATGGCGACAGTTTAGAAATTGACGGAAGAAGAATCAGGCTTGAAGGGATTGATGCGCCGGAATATGGGCAGATGTGCTTTGATGGGCTTGGAAATGAGTATGACTGCGGTGCTGAGTCAACAAATTATTTGAAAATGCTGATTAAAAACAGGTATGTTAATTGTGATTTTTTAAGAAAAGATACATATAGCCGAGATTTGTCAATATGCTATGCAGATGGGGTGAATTTGAACAAGGCAATGGTGCTGTCCGGCTGGGCGGTTTCTTATAATTATGGTTCAGAAGGGTTTCGCAATGAAGAAAAGCAAGCGAAGGAGGCCCAAAGAGGAATGTGGCGGGGCAAATTTATGAAGCCCGAGCTTTACAGGCGCTTGAAGCATAATTAGAATAAATGGAGCTTAAAATTAACTTTTTCTTTAAAATTCTTATTGACAGTGTGCAGAAAATATGTATATTGCACACAGATTTGTATAAAAATGACGGGCTTGGATGTAATCCAAAGTCCTTTGGTTATTGGATGAAGAGAAATGTACGCAGTAATTAAAACAGGCGGAAAGCAATATAAAGTGGCATCTGGTGATGTTCTTAAGATTGAAAAAATCGCCGGTGAAGAAGGTAATGAAGTAGTTTTTAACGAAGTGTTGGCCATTGGTGAAACTGTTGGCAAACCTTTGGTAAAAGGTGCAAGCGTTAAGGCAAAAGTTATTAAGCAGGCTAAAGATGAGAAAATTATCGTTTTCAAAAAGAAAAGAAGACATAACTATCGTCGTAAGAACGGCCACAGACAGTTGATTACATTAGTAAAAATTACTGATATCGTGTCTGCTAAGGCTGCTGCTCCTAAAGCAAGCACTGAAGATAAAGGAGAATAGAAATGGCACATAAGAAGTCAGGTGGTAGTACTTCCAACGGTCGCGATTCAGAAGGCAGACGTTTAGGTTTGAAAAAATCTGGTGGTCAGGCTGTTATCGCTGGTAACATCATTGTACGCCAACGCGGTACTAAATATCACCCAGGTGATAATGTGGGCTTGGGCAAAGACCACACTATTTTCGCTACAGCTGAAGGAAAAGTTGAATTTTCTAAAAAAGCTGGTGATAAAACTGTTGTATCAGTTGTACCTAACTAAATTAATTTTGTAGGGCATCTAATCGCAAAAATCTGCCCGAAGGTAGGGTGAGAGCTTAAGACTTTGTTTTAGTTTTTGCGTTTCGTTTTTTGCTTCTATCTGCTCCTCTAAAATTAATTTTGACGAGTTTGTAAAGAGGGCTTTGCCCTCTTTATTTTTTGTAAAAGAGAAAATAAATATGAAGTTTTTGGATCAAGCAAAAATATTTGTAAAATCA
>JAISFX010000094.1 GCA_031263385.1 Lactobacillus sp. | reverse complement strand
CAGTATCGGTATCCTGGAGGACGCCATAGTTAACCTATCCGATAAAAAGGCAACCTGCATTTATAATATATCAGGGAAAAGATGGATTGCACAAGTCCCCCTCTCGGACTTAGAACTTGCGGCTTACAATAGACATCCTGAAACTTTTTTTGGTGTCAAGACGAAAGTCCAAAGAGAAATAAAAGATGCTATTGGTTTTTTTGAATGGTTTTATGACGTATATAAGAACACCCCTACGGAAAATTTACTTGAGTTTTCGGTACAGTATCCTCAAATAGAGCAAATAAAGAAAATGTCTCGAGAGGAAATCCTATTGCATCTTTGTGAGATGTATGCTTGGTGGGCTATGTCACAATAGAAACAATCTGAACAATAACTACCCTTTTATAAAAATGTATAATAAATTTGTCGTATAAATGGAGAAATTGCAGGTAATGCGGGGCTTGCTACCCTGTACAATTTGATTCTGTTTTTGGGACCTTATGAAGAATAAGGTAAGCTTTTGAGAAATCAAGGGCACGAATTCACTCCAAGAACAGCTCGTTATTAGACACATCTGATTGGGACTGATCCTCTTACAGAATACCAACAGCCACTTTAATACTGAACTCGGCAACACAAACAACAAAGTCAACCAGTTAAATGAAACTGTCTGGGGTGTAGGCGGAGATCCCGCCACCAGCACATTGGGTACTGGTGGCTTGCTTGGCAGCGGCGGTACTATTGGAACGATATTGAAGCTAATGCAAACGCCATTTCTGCCATGGAGACAACTCAGCAAAGCAACCACGATGCTCAGGCCGCAGACATTGCCGCCGTTGACAGCACTCACCAGGCTAATCATGACGCTCAACAAGCCACCATCGAAACTCATGCCACGGCAATAAATGCATTGTCTGCCGCAGCTACAGGCGAGACGAGTGATTTTGCGAGATTGGATGACAGAGTGGACAGCCTGACTACTGAAACTCGCTCCGCAATTGCGGGCGTAGCGGTGATGTCGGCAATAGTCCCCAACTCCCGCGCAGCTGGCAACACGCAGATTGTCGTAGGTACTGGTACTTACAAAGGCGAAGTCGGCGTGTTGCCGGAGCATTTCACTATTTGAGTGATAATATCCTCCTAAACGCAGCCAGTTCCTACGCCCATGATAATTATGCAGGAAGGGCAGGGATAACATTCGGATGGTAGAATGGTGAACAGGGAGCGGGTTATGGGCCTGCCCCATGTTTAATTGTTGTATCATGATAATTGTGGAGGACAGAAAAAATCTTATGAAAATAGCAGCGTGCAGCGACATTCATTGGCAAAGACATTGCATTAGAAATTTACCCAAAGCGGATATTCTTATTGTTGCTGGGGATTTCTGTACTCGCGGTGAGTTGGGAGATTTTGAAAAATTTGTTTCTTGGCTTAACAAATACCCCGCTAAGCACAAAATCGTAGTCCCCGGCAATCATGACATGCCACTTGCCAGATTCCCAGATAAAACAAGAAAAATATTGGCAGACAAAGATATAAAACTACTCATAAATGAGTTGGTAGAAATAGAAGGCCTGAAAATATACGGTTGCTCATATTCAGAATGGCTGCCGGGCTGAGTGTTCATGCTTCCTGACAACGAACTTAAGACTATATATGACCATATCCCTGAAGGTCTTGATATTTTAGTAATGCATAACTGTCCCAAAAAAGAACCAGCGTTTTCAGGGGTACAAGGTAGCCAACTAACATTGGATCTGATAAAAAGAGGCCAGCCCAAAATATTTATTGGAAGCCATTGGCATGGCCTAGCTGGGCATTGGAAAATTGGTAAAACAGATGTTTATAATGTATCAATTCTTGACGATAATTACGAATACGTGAGGGGAATGGTAGAAATTAATATTTGATTAAAAGAATATAGAACTTTTAAATATGCTTTTAATCGGTATTTTCTATTTCTTTGTTTTGTTAAAACTTATATAATAGAAATTATACATTAACAGCTTTTGTTTTTAAGGATTTTAAATAGGGCAGGTTTATTAATATGGATAAAGGGGCTCATTTTCATAAATGCGATTTTCAAGTTCACACTCCTCGAGATATTAACTGGAATGGGGATAGGCCTGTTACAGAAGATAATCGCAAGATTTATGCTACGGAATTTATAAAACAATGTCGAAAAATTGGCCTAAATGCTGTGGCTATTACAGACCATCACGATTTTGCTTTCTATCCAATAATTAAAGAAGCAGCAGAGAATGAATTAGATGATAATGGTATCTCTATACCTAAAGAAAAGAGAATAATTATTTTTCCAGGTTTGGAAATGACATTTTCCACTCCGGCTTGCCAAGCAATACTTATACTAGATGCAGACTATCCTCAAAATAATCTTAATCAGATTTTACATCTTTTTGGAATAACTCCAACTCAAACAGATGCATCTACTACTGCACAGACTATACCTATTACAAATACAAATATCGCAGGATTCGATGATCTCTACAAAACACTCAATACTATAGATCTTTTAAGAGGTCGATTTATAGTGTTACCCAATCTAAGTGAGGGTGGGCATCATACCTTATTTAGAGCAGGGAACTCGGAGCATTATAGGAAAATGCCGTGTGTTGGTGGTTATTTGGACGGAAATGTGTCTCAGCATGGAACGGGAAATCAAAATATTGTAAAGGGAGCAGATAGGAATTGGGGATACAAAAGTGTCGCCTTATTTCAAACCTCAGATAATAGACAGCGCGATTTCGGATTATTGGGTACTCATTCAACTTATGTTAAATGGGCTGAGCCTACAGCAGAGGCATTGCGTCAAGCGTGTCTGGCCAAAGAGTCAAGACTCAGTCAGGAAGAACCGAGTCTGCCTCAGATTTATATTTCCAGAATAGATGTCACTAATTCTAAGTTTATGGGTTCCTTTGCGGTGGAATTTAATCAACAATATAGCGCATTAATTGGAGGAAGAGGTACGGGGAAATCCACAATATTAGAATATCTGAGATGGGGATTATGCGATCAGGCCTCGTATGGAGAGGACGAATATAATGTTGGCAAAAGAAGTCAATCGCTTATTGAAAAAACACTAGTTTTCTCCCAAGGAGAGGTCAGAGTCCAGTTTGTTCTAAATGGTATTACGCATATAGTAAAAAGGAACTCTATAAGTAAAGAAATTCTTTTGAAAATAGGTAGTGATGATTTTAGATCTGTAAAAGAAGAAGACATAAGACAAATTTTGCCAATACAGGCGTACAGTCAGAAGCAATTAAGTAACGTAGGGGTTAGAGCGGAAGAATTAAAAAGATTTATCCATATGCCAATTATGGGTGAACTTAACAATTTAAGGTTTCAGATTGCGGATAATGCCAATAAGACTAAAGGCGTATACAATAACTATATACGAAGAAAAGAGTTAGAAAAAGAAGTAGCTCAGTTTAATTTAGAAACAATTTCTCTTAATGAGCAAATATCTAATTTAAGAAAATCCTTAGTAGGACTCTCAAAAATAGATCAAGAAATAATAGCAAAAAAATATAAAGTTGATAATGAGAATATTTTAATAAAGAATGTGGAACTAGAAATATCCAATATATCAGTTAAGATTGAAGAGTTATTTTTAACTGTAAGTGCTTATCCAGAATCTATTGAGAGTAATGTTGATATAGAAAATAAAGATCTTTTTAATAGCCTCCTCTCAACTAAAACTAAAAAAATAGATGAAATTAAGACTGCTGTTAATCATCTTAGGCAACTATTGATTGGGGACAACATAAAGGATTTTAATGAATCTATAGCTAAAATTATAAAGGTTCATGATGATTTTAATGTTACTTATGAAGAGGCTAAGGGCAGAGCTTCTTCTAATCAGTCACAGCTTAACGAAATTCGTAGGATTGAAGAGCGTATCAAGGAAATATCTAATTTGGCGAATGAAAAAAATATCGTGATGAAGTCTTTAGGAGTTTCTGATGTTGATTTTTTAAATTTGCGTAAAGAATGGTTTGTTCTTCATAAAAAGAAGGCCTTATTATTAAACAACCAAACTCAGAATTTTTCTTCACTATCCAAGGGTCTAATTAAAGTTGAAGTTCTAAAAAATATAGACAAGGAACAGATAAAGGTATTAATTTCTGGTCTTTTTCAAGGGACAAGAACGACGGCTGAAAAAATACAAGCTCTATGTGATACGGTGTACAATGCGGATGAGCCATTGGATACATGGAACCTCTTGCTTGAGGAAATTAGAATTCTTGCAGAAGTAAGAAAATTATCAAATGAAAACTCCTTTACTACCCCTATTCTTACGAGATGTGAATTTACTGAGAATAATAAAGCTAAACTTATAGAATCTCTTACTCCTGAAAAATGCTTAAATGTTGCTACTACAGAAATAGAATTTAATCCAGTATTCAAATACTTAACTAATAATCAGATGGGGGATGAAATTCCATTTTCTGATGCATCTGCTGGGCAACAAGCCACGGCATTACTTACCGTCTTGCTAAATCAGAATGGCGGGCCACTAATAATCGACCAACCTGAAGATGATATTGATAATAGGGCGATAGAAGATATTGTAAACAATATTTGGGAAGCAAAAAAATGTAGACAATTAATTTTTACAAGTCATAATGCTAATTTAGTTGTTAATGGCGATGCCGAATTGGTAATTTGTTGTGACTATAAAGATTCCTCTGATCAGACTAGAGGTGGGATAAAAATAGAGGGAGCCATAGATAAGAGTGGCGTTAAAGATGAAATAACTTCTATAATGGAGGGTGGAGAAAAAGCTTTTAGGTTAAGGAAAGATAAATATGGTTTTTAGAGGAAAGGTATTTTGATATGAATCTTTGGATGTTGACGGAAGAGAGACCTAAAATTGAGGTTTTGCAGCAGATTTTAAATAAATTTGCCTCGGATAGGGGTTATTGTGCCTTTATTGATAACCTTCGTATCCTGCCGATATTGGAAGATTCTAAATTTTCTTTCACGTATGAATTAATTGGGTTCAAATGTAACAAAGTAGGTAAAATTTTTATAAAAACCGTTAGCGGGTATTCAAGTTTTGTGGATTTTCTTGTGTTTTTCCAAGACAAAGAACCGACGGTCAAAGATAAGCCTGTTTATGCCATAGAAGAAACCAAAACAGACGATAGTGAGAGCAGAAACACCGGCGTTTATCAAAGATGTTCTAAATTCGTTTTTCTTAACTACTATTATCCTGAAGTAAAAATGATAATGCTTTATAATCTGCAAATAAAGCAAAAAGAAACTCCCACGCAAACTAATATTTTTGGCACGAGAATGCTTATAACTCTGGGTGTTGAAATTTTAGGCAAAGAATTAGACAGAAAGGTTTTTACTCCGTTCTCGTCAATTAAAGAACTCATAGATTTTAAAAAGTCTATGAGAGCCGCTCCTAAAGGCAATGTTCCGATAGAGATAGCGCAAACTTCTGCCGGCATAGAAGTATCAGGCAGACTCATAAAATCAGACAATCTCTCACACGATCCGAATATCGGTGCGTTAAGTCTCATCTCTGCCACGTTGAGAAAGCTGGGTTGGAAGAAAGATGTAATCATCACTAAACATGGTCTGCTACAGAAACATCTAACAGGCAGTAATAAATTTATTTTAATTGCAAACAGATTAAATCTTTCCTTAAAAGGCTTAAAGTTGCCTAAAGCCGCACCGAATAGTGATTATTGGCGTTATGACCTTGAGGGTGAAAAACTCGGCACTATTTTTATTCATATAGTTGTTGAGAGTTTCACTAAAGGATATTCTATTTTTGAAAATCACGCGGGCAGTGAGAAAGGGTATTTTATAACGGCAAAAGGTGAACATATCCCGCTTGCCAAATACGCTGACAAAGCAAAATATAAAGTCGGCGATAAGAGCAAGATTATACACATACCCGACCTTATTCTTATAGACTTTGGCCGAAGCGAAGTTATAAATGTTGAAGGTAAAAAATATCAGTTCCGCAAAGCGGGTATTGCCGAGTTGAAAAACTATGGTTTTATTGAAAAAAATTACATCAAAAAATATTATCCTAAATTTGAAATAGTCAGAACTATTGTTTTATATGGTAGTAAGGAAAAGAAAGTTGTGGAAATAAAGGTCGGATTTTTATTGAATGAAGAAGGTGCACTCGTTTTAGGCGTTAAAGCGCCGGCGTTATTTAAACAGGCAATAAAAAATTTATTGGATTTTTGGAGTTAGCATGGCCAGCACTAATTTCATCAAATCGCCTTTAAACTATATCGGGGGAAAGCACAAAATACTCCCCC
>JAISFX010000089.1 GCA_031263385.1 Lactobacillus sp. | reverse complement strand
ATGCTTATCCTGAATTGAATAAATATAAACACTTAAAGGGAAACTTTGGTACTGCTTGGCAAAATCAACAAAAAGAATTTGATAATATACCCGCGCCGATATTGTTTACAACAAACTGCATTATGCCTGTTAAGGAAAGCTATGCAGACAGGGTGTTTACGACTTCTGTAGTGGCTTATCCCAACATGACACATATTGATGACAAAAAAGATTTTGCTCCTGTTATTAATAAGGCAATAGAGCTTGGTGGTTATAAAGATGACACTCAGCTAACAGGTATAAACGGTGGAACAAAGGTAATGACCGGTTTTGGGCATAATGCTGTTTTGTCTGTAGCTGACAAGATTATTGAAGCAGTTAAGTCCGGTCAGCTAAAACACTTTTTCTTGGTTGGTGGGTGTGACGGAGCCAAACCTGGCAGGAACTATTATACCCAATTTGTTGCTAACACCCCCAAAGATACTGCTATATTAACCCTTGCATGCGGTAAGTATCGCTTTAATGACATGGATTTGGGGACAGTTGCCGGCCTACCCAGAATTATGGACATGGGACAATGTAATGATGCATTTAGTGCTATAAGGGTCGCTGTAGCCCTTGCCGAGGCGTTTAACTGCGGCGTTAATGAACTACCCTTATCTTTGGTTCTATCATGGTATGAACAAAAGGCTGTATGTATTCTTTTGACACTGTTGTATTTGGGAATTAAAAACATTTATCTGGGACCAACCATACCGGCATTTGTGTCTCCTAATGTTTTAAAAATATTAGTGGAGAAATTTAATATAACTCCGATATCAACACCTGAAGATGATCTAAAGAAGATTTTGGGTTAGGCTATTTTTGTTTTTTGAAGCTTGGCAATGACAGGTTTATCGCCAGGTAAAAATTCATAATTTTTGAACTCTGATAAGTCTATCCATTTATACTGGTTGTGGATGTTTGGGTTATGTTTAACATCAAAACTGCTTGCACTGCACATGTAGGCATATAAAAGATATTGTCCGCGCTCATTTTCAACAGGTACGTTCATTATAAACTCATCAACAGTTATATCTATGCCGAGTTCTTCTTTAATCTCGCGGATGGTACATTCTTCCATGGTTTCATCGCCTTCCTGCTTGCCGCCGGGAAGCTCCCAAATAAATTCTTCATTTTTGCCTTTAGCCCTTTGGGTAATTAAATACTTACCATTATAGGTTATGACTGCGCCACTAACGTTTATCATTTATTTACTCCTTATGAGGTATGATATCGGATAGAAAGTTTTTATTACAGGATTATTTGTAAATGGTTGAAATTTTTGTAGATAAATTCCGCAAGTTTAAGATACTGGTATCTCCTCTGGCGGCATTCTTTTTGGGAACAGCTCTTACTTGCTGTGCGTATGCCCTTTTGTCATCAATCCTTGGTATTAGGTTATCACAAAACGGGGTCTCTAACTCTAATGTCGGTATCATATTATCTTTGTACTATGTAGGATATGTTGGCGCTGCAAACAGTGCTTATAGGATTATCAACCGTGTGGGACATATTCGCGCGTTTACGGCTTTTCTTTCAATATTCTCATCTTTTACACTGCTGCATTATTTTTCTGGAAATATGTATTTTTGGGGGATTTTGAGGCTTATGGAAGGTTATTGCATCGGCTCGGCGACGATGTGTTTGGAAAGCTGGCTTAATACTCGTGCAAACAATAAAAACCGCGGAATAATCATGTCTTTGTATATGGTTACAACGTATATGGGCGCCGGCATGGGACAGGTGCTTTTGAATATTCCTGACCCCAATGGTATCACCATTTATATTCTTATATCAATTCTGTTTTCTATCGCTTTAGTTCCGATATCTCTTACTGCATTGCCAACTCCTGATATTACGGTGCATGAGAATATGCCTCTTAAAAAGCTCTATCAAAAAACTCCGGTCGGGGTGCTGGGGTGCTTTATAAGCGGTTGGATGGTAGGCAGCTTCTATACTCTGGGAACAGTTTTCTCTGAGAGAATCGGGCTTAATATTCAAGAGACATCTATGTTCATGTTGTTTGTCATTTTGGGCGGGATGATTGCGCAGATACCTATGGGCAGACTGTCTGACAAAATGGACCGTCGAAAGGTGATGATGGGGAGTTGCGCAGCGCTATTCTTTATTGCGCCGACCTTCAAATATCTGCAGCCTTATGGGCACTTATTTATTGAGCTTGGTGCCATAATGATTGGCTTTTGCATGTTTGTTATTTATCCTATATGTGTGTCTCACGTTAATGACTTGGTTACTGACAGTGAACGCGTGCAGGCTAGCGGTAAGTTAATCTTGCTGCAAGGTACAGGGCTTATTACTGGGCCGGTAGTGGTTGGTTTTGTTATGGATCATTTTGGCTCATTCTCATATCTGTTATGCTTCTCTTTTGTATGCTGTATATTTGTGTTGTTTACAATGAGGCATATGCGTATTAAACCTGATATTGACTATGTTAGTAATACTCCGACATCTCCGGTGCCGGTTGAGGTCACTCAAGCATTTGAAGAACTGGCTACCAAAGATTCCCTCATTGAGAGAATTATGAAGAGCCGTAAACGTAAAGAAAACATCAACTGAGCAGTGTTGGCGGTTGGCTATGAATTGCTTTAGTCTTTGTTTTAATCTAACAATGATAATCTTTTTAAGGTTCGGTCTTTCCCTAAGATTTGTATGATTGCATGTAAATCAGGGCTTTGGGTGCGGCCGGTAATGAGTAAACGGACTATGGTAGCAATGTCAGACACTGTACCTTTGCCGGCATAAAGCTCTGGGTTTTTATCGCGCTCTTTAGGGTTTTTAGCAAAGCCGTTTTTGGCTGCCAAATCCTTTATATTATTAAACCATTCTTCTTTGTTATGGTTAAAGTCAAAAGAAGCAAGATATTGTTTTACGATATCTTTGGTAAGGTTCTCTGACAATGGTGACTGTGACAATAAATCTTCTTTTGTAAGTTTAAAATCATCATCAAAGAAATAACTGATTTCATCAGATATCTTAGAGAAAATGTAGTAGTCTTTTCTAACCTTTTCTGCGCCATCACGCTCAATACCTAAGATTGATTTTATATAATCTGCATTTGCTCTTAGTTTGTCAGCAAAAGATTTATCATAGCTCTCTGCCCAAGTTAAGATGCGGTTGTATAAATCTGCTGATGATAAGGTGGCAATAAACTCTTTTGATATATTCTCGAGCTTTTTGAAGTCTAATAGTGCGCCACTGACATTAAGGTTTTCTAACTTGAATTCAAATGTCTCAAGAGCATTTTCAGGGTGAGCTTTTTTATAGTCTTCAAAGCTGGAGTTTGCCAGATTAATCAGGTATTCTTTTACTGCCTCAACAGGGTAGCCCTGCTCGAAGTAATAAGAGATATTTGCCTCCGGGTCTTTTCTTTTGCTGAGTTTGCGGCGGTTGCCTTCATCTAATTTTTGGATTGGGGCGATGTGGGCATAGTTGGGAACTTTCCAGCCGATTGATTCAAACATTTGGACATGCAAAGGCATTGAGGCAAGCCATTCATCTGCTCTAATAACATGGGTTGTTCCCATAAAATGGTCATCCATTACATGAGCAAAGTGATAAGTCGGTAAGCCGTCAGACTTCATGATAACAATATCCATATCATTTTCAGGCATTTGAATTTTGCCTTTTACCAAATCTGTAAAATATTTTTTGGTCTCGTGATTGCCGCTTGCTCTAAAGCGAAAAACAAAAGGCATACCTTTAGAAAGGTTTTCCTCTATCTGTTCTTCTGTAAGGTTGCGGCACTTTGCCCATTTGCCATAATATCCGGGGCGAAGTTTTAATGCAGTCTGCTCTTTGCGCAGGGCTTCAATGTCTTCTTCTGTAGCAAAGCATGGATAAGCTAAATCTTTTTCCAGAAGCATTTTGATGCCGCTTTTGTAGATGTCTGCTCTTTGGCTTTGGTGATATGGGCCATATGCACCCTTCTCTTCTCCCTCATTTATAGGGCCTTCATCTGCATTAATGCCGAACGCCTTTAGAGATGAAATTACTAAATCTACAGCACCTTCAACTTTGCGCTTTGTGTCAGTATCTTCAATACGAAGGAAGAACACACCTTTGTTTTGATGAGTAAAAGTGTATGGGATTAATGCTGCATAAATGTTGCCTAAATGCATGAAGCCGGTTGGGCTTGGACCAACACGAGAAACGACCTGTCCTTCCGGACGTGGGGAGAATTTATCTGCCCAATAAGAGATGTCTTTTACATCTGCGCCGATTAATTTTTCTATCAGTTCTTTTTTCATTTTCTATCCTATCAATGCTTTTGCAGCGGCGCGGGCTTCGTCGGTAATGACATCTCCGGCTAGCATGCGAGCTATTTCTTCTTGTTTTTGTTCTTTGTTTAATTTTTCTACCTTGGTGGTAGTTATATTATTTTTTGTAGATTTTTCAACCTTAAAATGATTGTTGCCGTTTGATGCGACTTGTGGCGAATGAGTTACTACCAAAACCTGTACCTGAGAAGCCAGCTTTGAAAGTCTGTCACCCACGGCCTGAGCTGTTGCACCGCCAATGCCTGAATCAACTTCATCAAAAATCATTGTCGCAACATTTGAACAGCCGGCCAGATTAACTTTTAAGGCCAGCATAAATCTTGCTAACTCACCACCGGAAGCAATTTTGTTAATTGCTCCCTGAGGAGAATTAGGGTTGGTTGAGACAGTGAAATAGACATCATCAAAGCCTTTAGATGTCCAATCCGGTTCATCTTTATGTCCTATCATAGTGACGAACTTAGCCTTGTCCATTTTAAGAGGAGGAAGCTCTGCCATAACTTTTTTATCTAAATCTTTGGCGGCCTCTGCTCTTTTCTCACTTAGTTTATTGGCTGACTTTATGTAAGCCAATTTTGTTTCTTCCTCTTTACGGCGAAGCTCATTTAAGCCCTCTTCGCCAAGCTCTATTGTGGAGAGTTGTTTCTCGAAATTATCTAATAAATCTGCCAGTTCATCAACCTGTGTCTGGTGTTTGCGGGCGAGGCCTTTAAGGGCAAACAGCCTGCCCTCAATATTTTCGAGTTCATTTTGGTTGTGAGAGATGTTGTTGCTGGCATCTTCAATAGAATTAATTGCCTCATTCAGGTTTATTGAGGCTTGGTCTATTAAGTTTACAATATCATCATACTTGCCGTTAACTAAGTCATTAGCCTTAGATATTGCAAGCTCAGCCTGACGCATTTCATTATGATTAAGGCTGGCAAATGCAAAGTTAAGGCTTTCTAAGAGCTTCTCAGAATTCATAAGCTCTAGCCTTCTTTGAGAGAGTTCTTCTTCCTCGCCTTTGTGGGTTTTTATCTTTTTAAGTTCATCAATATAGTAGCGGAGGTTTTCTTCCTCAGTTTTGGCATTTGATAAATTATCTTCTGCTTCGGCTCTTGCTTTTCGGGCAGATTTGAAGCTTTGGTATTTTTCTTTTACATCAAGAACAAAGCTGTTGTAGCCGCCAAAGCTGTCCAAAACATCTAGATGATTGGCGGGGTTTAGCAAGCCCTGATTGTCAAACTGGCCATGAATCTCAACCAGAGTTTTGCCGATTTCTTTTAAGAGTTTGGCTGTGATGCTTTGGTCATTGATAAAAATTTTGCCCTTGCCATTAGAATCTAAACTTCTTTTGATGATTATTTCATCATCGGCCTCAAGTTCATATTCTTTTAGCAAGTCATATAATGGGTGGTTTTTGTTATCCAACTTAAAACAGGCGGTGACGTTTAATTTATCTTCACCATGGCGAATCAATGATGTCTCGGCACGGTTGCCAAGGACAAGGCCTAAGGAATCCAAAAGGATAGATTTTCCGGCGCCGGTCTCACCTGTTAAAACACTTAATCCCCTAGAGAAATCTAAGTCAAGTCTGTCAATTAAAACTACATTCTTAATCTCTAGGCGTGTTAACATTGGCTATGCAGCAACAAGGCTTTTAGCTCTTGTTGTCCATTTAGAGTTTGGATAGTTGTGATTGAGAACTTTGTAAGCATTTGAAGCCTCATCAGACAAGCCGATAATTTGATAAAGCTCAACCTGACGGTACAGAGCTTCTTCAATATGAGTGGTTGTTTGATATTCATTCACAACTGTTGAAAAACGGTTTAATGCAGAAAGATAGTTTTTCTGGCTTAGATAATAACGTCCGACTTCCATTTCCTTGCCTGCCAAGTGGTCATTGGTAAGGTCTAACTTAACAGATGCATCTTTGGCGTAGTCTGTATCAGGGAAGCGTGCGATTACTTGATACAATGCGTCTAAAGCTTTTTCTGTGTTGCTTTGGTCGCGGTCAACAGAGTTAATCTGCTCATAATAGCAAAGTGCTTTCATGTAGTAAGCATAAGAGATGTCTGCATTGCCGGGGTGAAACTTGATAAAACGGTCAAGAGCCAAAACGGCGTCGTCATATTTTTGGTTTTTATAATAGGCATAGGCACCCATAATCTGAGCCTTTGTTGCCCATTTGGAATAAGGATATTCAAGCTCTACCTTCTCAAAAGTTTGGGCAGATTTGGTAAAAGAGCCTTTGTCCAAAAGCTTGTGAGCGCGGTTGTAAAGGTCTTCAACATTTTCTTGAGCAGGCTCTTCTTCAGGGCCTGAAGCACAAGAGCAGACTGCTAAAGAGAAGAATATAGCCATCAAAACAACTATAAAATTAACTTGCTTATATCCTCTAGTCTCGCAGGCGCTTGCGCTTTGCTCGCTTAGGGAGTGACGTTCTGTAGTCAATGCTGAAGACATTGACCTGTTTTTTATAAATTTGTTCATGATTTTACACCAATTCATAAGAGGTTTTATCTGCAAACATTTTCTTTAATAGTTCATTTGTGTGGTAATGTCCAGTTTTTGATGCCGTTAATTCACCTAAAACATGGTAGCCTGAGGAATATAAATCTCCGATAGCATCCAAGACTTTGTGGTTTACACATTCGTTTTCGGTTTTGAAGCCGCCTTCGTTTACAATTTGGTCACCATCTAAGACAACCGCATTATCCAGACTGCCGCCTTTAATAAGGCCCATGGCTTGTAACTGCTCAATTTGAGATTTTTCGGTGAAGGTTCGGCAGAAAGCGATTTCTTCAGAAAAGACTCTGTCATCAATATCATTGTTGAACTTTTGGTAGCCAACCACCGGTGATGGGAAGTTGATTTCAAAATCAATTTTTAATCTTGGGTGTGGTTTTAGGCTGACAGTGTTTCCTCTATCATCTGAAAAGGACACCTCTTTTTTGATTTCTAAAAACTTGCGGTCAGCGTTTTGTTCTTTGAGCTTTGACGCCTTTAAGATGTTATAAAAAGCCTGAGCGCTGCCGTCCATAATTGGAATCTCGGGGCCGTCAATTTCTATCATGGCATTATCAATACCAGCCATGTAAAGTGCTGACATAAGGTGTTCTATAGTTGCAACAACAACGCCTTGAGGGTTAACCAAAGTGGTGGAGTTTCTGGTGTCTCCAACATTTGAATAAAGTGCTTTGATTTCGGGCTGTTCAGGTAAATCAACCCTTTTGAATACGATGCCTGTATTCTCAAGCGCAGGGAGGATGTTGAGCTCGGCACTTGCGCCGGAATGGAGGCCTATTCCCCTAATGGATACTTTTTCGCTAACGGTTTGTTGTTTTTGCATATTATATCTTTCAATCAAGAGGCTTTAATGAGGTGATTTATAAGCCGAGTTCTGTATCTCTTGCGAGACGATAGCTATTCATCTGGGCCAGACATCACTGTCAGGCTCAACGCGACCTACCTCTGGACAGGACTGGGAACCGTCCTTTTAGTGTCCTAACTTGGTCTTGCTTCAGGTAGGGTTTATCTTGACCGAAGATGTTGCCACCTTCGCGGTAAGCTCTTACCTCACCTTTTCAACCTTACCATGAAAAAACATGGCGGTAATTTTCTGTGACACTTTCCCTTGGATTGCTCCAGCCAGACGTTATCTGGTACCTTGTTCCCTTGAAGCTCGGACTTTCCTCCCCGTAGGGCAGCTATCCAATCACCTCGGCATGGATTTTAT
>JAISFX010000071.1 GCA_031263385.1 Lactobacillus sp. | reverse complement strand
GGATTTAATCCAAGGAACATGGTTTGTAAACGCTCCGTATTCTGCCATATTTGACATAACGCGAAGGAATTTGTTGTTTTTATCCATATGTATATATAAAAATGTAATAATCTAATTTTTTGTCATTTTTTGTATAGCATGATTTTTTATAAATATCAATATGGAATTATTGAAAATAAGGGCTATAATCAAAGACAGATTTTAACATATGGAAAAAAATAACATGAAAAAACTGACCCTATTATTGACCGCTCTGACATTGTTTGCATCTGCCGCCGTGGCAAAAGACAACTCTCAGAACGCTGAAGAGATGCAGAAGAGATATCCTTTTATTAAATTTTGTAAGAATGAGATTAATGAGTTTTGCCGTGATTTAATTGATTATGATTTGGGCAAGTGCATGATTTATTATGAAGATTATCTGGGCGGACAATGCCTTGAGGCTGTGATACAATATGAGCTCCAAAAATGGGTTAGCGACACAGGTGTGGACGATATCGGAGAGATATAAAGCTCAACCATTTTTAGGGTTTGATTTCGACAGTGGTGCCGTCTTTTACAAGTTTCCAGACTTCTTCAATTTCTTCGCAGGTTATGGCGATGCAGCCCAATGTCCAATCCTTTAAAAGATGTGCCTTGCCGATGTTGCACATGCCATTAGGAAGCCCATGAATCATGATGTCTCCGCCGGGGTCAACGCCAAGTTCTTTAGCTTTTTTTATGTCTTTAGCAGAAGGATAAGAAACACGAAGCGATTTGTGATATTTGCTTCCCGGGTTGCGTCCGGTAATTTTATATGTGCCTTCCGGGGTTTTGCCATCGCCTTGGCGGTCTTTGGCTCCCTGAGGCTCAAAACCCAAAGAAATGCTATATTCTTTGATTTGTTTGTCATTTGACAAGAGATACATTTTGCGCTTTTCTTTTAGGATGAGGATTTTATCAATATTTGGAGTATCTGTTGCGATTGCAGGAGATATTGAGAAAAAGATGAAAGCAAAAAAGATAAACAGGCGCATGAGTTTGGCTCTCTTTGAGGTTATAAATGATGGATTGTGGGGATTATAGCGCGAATCGTTTAAAATATGGTGAATCAGTTTAAAAAAGAGAAACCTCTTGGCCTTTTGAGCTTTGAGGTTTGTCAGTAAGTTGTTTTGAGAACTTTAGAAGTAAATTGGGCCGTTTCCGGGTCCTTTATCCTCGCGGTCGTCATAAGGGTCTCTGTATTGCAAAGATACCTTATCTGCTTTTCTGTCTCCCGGTTCGTCAGTAGTGAACTGAGGGCCGGTGTTTTTTCTACTGCCCTTTTCAGGGGTCGGCTGTGGGTGTATTAAACCTTCTTCAGCCTTTTTTCTTTCTTCTGACATATCTATATTTTTATTGGGTTCATAATTGTATTCTTGTTCCTTGGAATATAGCATTTTTGGGGATACTAGGCAAGTGTATTTTTTGTAACAAAAATGGAAAGGGTTTAAAAAAAGAAATTCCCCAATGACCTTTTGAGTCATGGGGTTCTTTTTTAGGGTAAATTCCATTAATGGTAAACTTTTTTTATCATATAGCCTATTAATGAAACCATATAGTCGTACAAATTTTGGGGAATGGTTTGTCCCTTAAGACAGTTTCTAACCAAATCCTCACTATCGCTGACAAAGAGTTTAACTAAATATTCCTTTTTCTGATAAAGCTCGTCTAAGAAATATGTCATTAAATCTATCCAGTTGTCTTTTACATCTTGGGGAAGCTTTGAGTATTCTTCCTTAAAAGGTCTGGATAAGAGTTCTGCGGCCTCTGCTCTTCTGGTTAAGAAGGTTGTTCGGCCCTCTTCGCTCATAAGTGCTAAGCGAACTTTAAAAGGTATTTCGCCGTCTCTAAGCATTTCTCTTAAGTCGTCTAAGTCTTTGACCTTTTGGGTCAGTAATCTTGATTTTGTCATTTTGTTATTTTTATTTTTTGGTTATCTAAAATAATTCTTTTATCTCTGGGGCTGATAATATTAAGAATCGAATTAATTATCAATGAAAATCTTGTGCTTTAGTAAAATATTTTTAATCTCATCTGCAAAATCTGTAATAAGGTCAATCTCCATAGATGGATTGTTTTTCTGAAACTCAATAAGTTTTAAGACAAATTGCTTGGCCTTTCTGTCTTTGGCAGGATTTTTCTCCATATAAAACCAACATCTTAGGCCCAGTTTTTTTTCAATGCAAAGCTGTAAGGCTTCTTCGTTTAGGCTATCTATGCTTGGGTGGACGGCGTTTAGCTCAGGTAAAGGTTCTAAAGTTTTTTCAATGTTATCTTTCGTGAACTGCATGGCGATATCGTTGGTGTCAGAATACAAATATGGCTCTTCAGTATAAGGGAACATATAAAGCTGGGCAATGTTGCTTTGGGGGAGTTTGTTCTTTATCTCTCTGAGGTTAGAGGCCGCAAAAGATGACCAGATAATTCTTTTTAGCAAGCGTTTGGGCGTTTTTTTTACCAAGATATCTACAATAGAAGGGTTGCGCGGCTCAACAGCTATGCCGTCTGTATTCAGCGCGCCTTTAATCTCTATATTCGCCTTGCAATCAGGGTGTTTTTTTAAGAGTTCAATGAACTTATCATAGGTTAAGAATGGTCTAGTTTGGCCGCCAAGACCCGTTTTGAGCTTTTTTATTTCTGCCAGAGTTTTCTCTGTTATATTATCAGTAGGCAGGGCTTGTGAGGAATGATACATAATGCTGTTAGTGTGAGTTATGATGATGTCGTTATCTTTAGTTTTGACAACGTCAATTTCTACACCATAACCGGCTTTGAAGGCGGCCTTGATAGAATCTTCCGAGTTCTCCGGCGGCATGTTTTGTAAGGCTTCTCCCTTAACACTTTTTTGGGTCAAGAAATCTTGATACATATCAGTACAGCCATAAAAGCCTCGGTGACAAAATATCTGCATATTTCCTCCTTAATGGTGATTAAGAACTTTTACAATCTCGCTTAAGTGAATAACCTTTATGCCTTTTTCATCAAGAGTTTGCATCCAGTCTTTTAAAGCCAAATAAGTTTGGCTTTTGGGGTGACCGATAGCTATGGCATAGCCGTTTTTGCGGGCAAGACGCTCGGTTATTTTTAGCTGCCCCATGATGTAGTTGTAGTCATTATTGTTGTCTAAGAAAACATTGCGGGCGACATAATCAACCTCGTGTTTTTCAGCGGCCTCCCTGCCCTTTGATTTGCCAGATGTTTTAGAATCTAGAAAGAAAATGTTTTTATCTTTTAAGATTTCCATTACATATTCCATGCGTTTTTCATCTTCTGTGAAAAGGCTGCCCATGTGGTTGTTGATGCCTTTAACGTCTTTGAACTTGGAAAGCATTTTGCTCAGAGATTTTTGGACTTGGGCTTTATCCATGCCAATACTCAAGATATCGGGCGCGGCATCTTTTTTGGTTTTGGCCTCCATAGGGACATGGACAATAATCTCGTGACCTGCTGATTGGGCGGCTTTTATCTGAGAATCTAATGAGCCGGCATAGGTTAAAAATGATGATGTTAAAGGCGCATGCAAAGAGCTGATATCTGCCGTTCTTTTTTTGCTGATGCCCATATCATCTATGACAATGGCAATGACAGGCTGCTTGCCAAAATAAGCCGGCTTTTTGGTTGGAGCTTGAATGTGTTTTATTTTTTTGCGGCCGTCATCAATAATGTTGGTGGGGAGATCTTCTTCATAAAGCTCATAAATGCTATCAAAATGGTCTGAATGAGAGCTCATGTCAAAAGACACTCCCTCAGATATGAGGTCAGACATTCTTTGGCAATGAAGATTTGTGCCGGGTTCTGCCT
>JAISFX010000086.1 GCA_031263385.1 Lactobacillus sp. | reverse complement strand
CTCCGCGAGCGATGTTAGGGTCTACACTGGCGACTGAGAAATGAGGGGTTTTATATTCTTGAGCGACAGGAGCAACGGCCATGCCAAAGTTTGCTAGGAAGGTTATTAAAACATCTACCTTATCATAGGTTATAAACTTCTTGGCAATGTTTACTGTTTCAGAAAGCTTTTGGCGGTTATCTTCAAAGATAATCTCATAGTTATATTTTGTATCTATCTTGCTTAGTTCATCCATAAATACTTCTGCAGCGGCTTGAGCAGATTCTCCATAAATGGCAGAATCTCCGCTTAATGGGAAGATTACTCCTATTTTTATAGTGGGTTTGTCGGAATCTATAGTTACTCTTTCGGCTTTATATTTGTGGACGCAGATGATGCCTGCTATTATAGCGAAGAGCAGGATAGTTTTATATAATAAAGAGTTTTTCATTTTATGGTTCCTTAATAACGGTCGGTTTGCCGTTTTTGATTATTTTGACTTCTGGGGTTATTTGGATTAGTCCATCTTCAGATGCAGTAGCAGGGCCTGAAGCCGTGTTGAAATCTAATACGTTTCGGTTTATCCAATCAGTAACACTCTCATTGTTTGGGGTGCGCTTTTTTCCATAAGGGGCAGAGCTTTCTATTGCTTGGATGAGTATTTGCAAATTTGCAACAGTGTTGCCGGTACATGATTGTATCTCTAGTCCTGCTTGAGATTGCATCTTTTGGCGGAATGTATCGTTGCCGGTGATGTTGCTATCAACATACCATAGGCCTTCTGCAATGGCTCGTTGATCGTTATTTATGGCGGAGAAGGCATCAATAGAGGTTACTTTAACATTATCGCCTAATATCTCTTTTATTTGCTTCATAAAAATTACACTAGACGGAGGTAACCCTGATAGGAAATAAATGTCCGGATTTTTTTGTGAGGCCTCAATGATTGGCATTCGATAATCTTTTTCATCAAGGTGAAAGAATGCATTAAATACAACTTCTATATCATATTTTTTTAGTTCTTTTTGCAAAGACTCATTGATAAGGGTATGGCCGTCTGTGTTGTTAGAAAATAGTGCAATTGACTTTATGTCTCTTTTGCTGAGTTCTTGAGCCATTAGAGATGTCATGTCATCTGTGTTTGCAATGGTGTTGAAGTTGTATTTTCTGGCAGCGGGGTCTTTACCATAAGCGCAAGAAAGGCTTAGGGTGTTGTTTTTGTCTGCGATGTTGGCGGCTACAACTGACAAATGGTTCCATATAGATAATATGGCGAAAACTTTATCTTTTTGAATTAGTTTGTTGGTGGCCGAGACTGTGAGGCGAGGGCTGGCTTGGTTGTCTTCATAGATTAACTGATAATCATATTTCAAATTTTTTTGCTCTAGTTCTTTTAAGGTAAGGTTGAGGGCTTTTTGAGCCGCAATGCCTGCCTCAGCGCCGTTGCCAGTAAGGGGAAGTATGACGCCTATTTTAACTAAGCGTTCAGCTTGAGCAGCCTTGGCAACTTGGCGGGCTTGGTATTTTAGCTGTGCGTAGTAGTGAATGCCAAACATAGTTGCGAAAAGAATGTTAGTGCCGATGACAATACCTATTACAAGCAGAATTCTTTTTATCATGTTTTATGGTCTCCAAAATTGATGAGCAAGTATAAGCATATATATTTAAAAGAGTAAACACTAAATCTGTTATCCCTTGGATTTGTTGATGTTTTAAAAATTGGCACGATGTTTGCATAAGGAATGTCAACAATTATTTTTTCTCAATGATTAGGGTGGGGAGACCCGATGATATTAAAGAGAGAAAGGGGAGACAAAAAATGGATAATACTAAATATGTAGCTTTATCACGCCAAATGGGGTTGTGGAAACAGATGGACACAGTAGCCAACAATATGGCTAACATGAATACATCGGGCTATAAAACTCAGGAAGTTATGTTTAAGTCTTATGTTGCTCAGGCAGTGGGTGCAGAAGGATTTGGCAAAGACCCTGTTCACTTTACTCAAGATTATGCAACAGTCAAAGATTTTTCCGAAGGCGTTATGTATGAAACAGGCAACACTTATGATGTGGCTATTTCAGGCGACGCTTTCTTTGCCGTAGAGACAGACCACGGCGAGATGTACACTAGAAAAGGTCAGTTCCAAGTTGATTACAGCGGCCAGATTGTTACTCAAGACGGATACACTGTTTTGAATGAGAGCAATGAGCCTTTGTTTATTGCTCCGGATGAGAGAAGCATCGAGATTACAGCAACAGGTGAGGTTGTTACTGAGAACGGAATTATTGGTCGTTTGAAGCTGGTTAAATTTGATGATAACCAGAAATTGAAAAAAGTTACCGACACTATGTATTCTAATGTTGAGAACAACAAAATGGATGTCGCCAACGATGTTAGAGTTGCTCAGGGCGTTGTTGAGAAGTCTAACGTTAACTCAATTGCTGAAATGACAAAGTTAATCAGCTTGCAAAGAAACTATGAATATGTACAGCAGATGATTGATGCAGAGCATCAACGTTTGTCAAATACTATAGAGGTTTATTCTCAATTAGCTTAATTTTTATAAGAAATTGAATGGAATTCGAAAGGGAGAAATAAAATGAGATCATTACACATCGGCGCAACAGGAATGCTGGCTCAACAAACAAACGTTGACGTGATTTCTAACAACATTGCTAACATGAACACAACAGCATTTACTAAAAGAAGAGCTGAGTTCAATGATTTGCTTTATCAAAACGTTGTTCGTCCGGGTGCGGCATCAACATCATCACAAAATATTGTGCCATCAGGTATTCAGCTTGGTCTTGGTGTAAAGACAGCAGCTATCTATCGTATTACTGAGGGTGGCGGACTTACTAATACCGGAAACTCTTTAGACTTGGCTATCAGAGGAAGAGGATATTTTCAGATTGAGCTTCCTGAAGGAAAGGGAACTGCTTATACAAGAGACGGTGCTTTCCAGAGAAACGGTGACGGTGTGTTGGTAACACATGATGGTTATGTGGTACAGCCAGAAATTACAATCCCTGAAGATACAATAAGTATATATGTAAATAACTCTGGTGAAGTTTGGGTTACAATTGATGGTGAGACAGACCAGACTAACGTTGGACAGCTTGAGCTTGCTGCTTTCCCTAACGAAGCCGGTTTAGAAGCTATGGGTCAGAACTTGTATCTGGAGACAGAGGCGTCAGGTTCTCCGCTTTTAGATAACCCAGATGCAGAAGGTTATGGCTCAATCTTGCAGGAATATCTTGAGACATCTAACGTTAACCCGGTTGCTGAAATTACCGAGCTGATTTCTGCACAGCGTGCTTATGAGATGAACTCTAAGATTATTCAGACTGCAGACCAGATGTTAACTACTATAAATCAGCTGAAATAGGAGCGTATGTAGTGAAAACTTTAATGTTAAAAATCGGGTGCTTATTCATTCTTTTGCTGGCTTTTAATGCTAATGCAGCAACATTGAATGTGAGTTCTGATGAAGTTTTCGGATCGCTTAGAGAAGAGTTTGTTAACCAAGGAGTTGATGAAGAAATTGACATAGAAGTTTATGGTGGAAGAACAAATTTTATTATTGAGAACAAGAAAGAAGCCAAGATTTTGGTGTCAGGCCTTAAATTAGACGAGGTTCAGAATAAGTTTTATTGTAATGTGGAGGTTTTTGCTGACGGAGAGTTGGCTGAGAAAACTCAGTTACAGGGAAAGTATTATATTGTGAGTGATGCTTATGTGCCGGCAGTTAATATTAATAAAGGCGAGGTTATTACAGAGGCGATGCTTAGAAAAATTAGGGTGAGAACAAACCGTGTGAAGCCGATGAATATTATTGATAAAGATAAAATTATAGGCAAAGAAGCGAAAAGAGCCCTTAAAGAAGGAAAGCTGCTTAATGAAAGAGATATTGGCGATAAGATTATAATAAAAAAAGGCGAAGTCGTTAATATGATTTATCAAACAGGAAACATGCAGATTTCTGCCAGAGTAGAAGCTTTGAGTGATGGTTCTAAAGGCGACAAGATAGAGGTTATGAATACTAAAAGTAAAAAGGTTTTGTTTGCAGAGGTTGTTGATGCAAACACAGTAAAGACCGATGCAGGTTTTTAAGATTGGAGACGGATTATGGTAAACGGAAAGAAAATTACAAGCTTTGTAGCAGTGTTGATGATGGCGACATCTATATCAGGATGCTCAAGTATGTGGCAGAAATTGCAAGAGGTACCTGATGGTCCACAGCTTTCGCAGATTGAAAATCCTGTCGAGAAGGAGGATTATGCTCCGGTTAGCTTGCCTATGCCAGAAAGACATGCATCTAATAGAGCCGGTGCAAACTCTTTATGGAAAAAAGGTTCAACAGGTTTCTTTAAGGATCAGAGAGCGGCGAATATAGGAGATATTATTACGGTTAAGGTTTCTGCTAAAGATGCTGCTAAGATTGAAAACGAGACAGAAGCTAAGCGTGACAATAACACAGAGTCTCTAAGTATTGCAAAGTTGTTTGGTTATGAAGAATATTCAAAAGATTATTTGCCAGATGGTGTAGATTCAAAGGCTTTAGTTGACATTAACTCTAACAGAGAAATCTCTGCAGACGGCAAAATTGACAGAAAAGAGACTATTAGTGTGACTATGGCAGCTGTGGTTACTCAGGTTCTGCCTAATGGTAATCTGGTTATTGTTGGCACACAGGAAATTCGTGTTAACACAGAGCTGCGTCAGCTTAGCGTTAAAGGAATCATTAGAAGAGCGGATATTAGTTCTGATAACAGCATAGAATCAAGCAAAATTGCCGAGTTAAGAGTATCTTATGGTGGCAGAGGTGTTATTTCTGATATTCAGCAGCCTAGGTATGGTTCTCAGATTTTGGATATTATTCTTCCATTCTAGTAAAGGCTTCAGAGTTTTAGTTGTTAATTGTGAATTTTTTTACTTACTAGCCTAAAACGTCAAAGCCATTGAAAATGTTTAGAAAAGTTCGACTACAAATATTATTATGTCTTATCAATGGAAAATCTCCCCAATTTTTTTCCTTGATATATCAGATTTAGCGACTATATTTATATGGGTATAGTTTTTTTAGAGAGCTAAATCTTCTCCCTAATAAAGAAGCCCACACCTCCCTAGTGGGCTTCTCCCTAGGGAAAAAATGGATGGTAGAATATCGTTTTATAGTTAAGTTTAGAAAGTTTTGTTAATTTATTTTGTTTAAGGAAAATTTGATATGAAAAAAAATATGAATTCAACAACCAGTATTGCTAATGAAGCTGTATTGTTGATGAACTATGCTCAACTTCTTTCTAAAGCGTCTACCAGTAAGAATGAGAAAGAGATTATTGGCGCGTTGGATGCGAATCTTAAGTTGTGGGTTGAGATTGAGACTATACTCAAGAAAAAGAATGCAAACCTTTCTAGTGGAATTAAAGATAACCTATTGTCTTTGTCAAAGTTTGTTGAGAGATTGACTCTTACTAAGGGATTGACGATGACAAAG
>JAISFX010000004.1 GCA_031263385.1 Lactobacillus sp. | reverse complement strand
CCCGTAGCTCAACTGGATAGAGCACCTGACTACGGATCAGGAGGTTAGGAGTTCGAACCTCTTCGGGTGTGCCATTCAAAAGACCAGTCTTAAAGCTGGTCTTTTTTCGTTGGCGCACGGCTTCGGTTAAGTTCGGTTTGTAACATTTACTTGGTTGGCTATCGCCAAGTCGCAAATTAACAAAGCTGTCACCTTTCGTTAAAATCGACCCATTTAGGCTCGATTTTTGCCTCAAGTCTCTTCGGGTGTGCCATTCAAAAGCCTGTTTTCCATTTTATAGGAACAGGCTTTTTTGTATTTTATAAACGACTGTTATTTCGTTGATTGGTTTTTGGAGCAGGAGGAGAACAAAATATTTGCTGTTTTAGCTTCCATTTTCTTGAATAATTTAGGCATTTTAACTTTTTTCAATCCCACCTTGGAAGCCAGCTTTTCCCTTACTCTTGAAAGAGGGTTGCTTTCTTTGTCGCGCTGTTCTTTTATACTTTCAAGGCCTCTGCTAACCGCGCCCATATTAACAGGTTCATTATTCTCGTAACATGTTCTTACTTGGGCAGCCATATAAGATAACATTTCGCCTGATGTTTCCAAATTTTTATCTTTGAATGAAGCTACATCTGCCGAATATCCTCCTTTTTTGAAAGCTTCTGCGATTTCTTTTCTTGGAGTTTTAAAATCTCTTCTGTCGGCCACTTTTTCATAATCTCCAAACCACGAAATCATTTCATCAGTGTCGCCTAGGCTATTGTGCAAATTTTTTAAAAGCTTGTCAGGAGTCATGACCAGCCCGTTTTCAACATCTCTCATTTTTTTGATAGCATCCAGCTCTTCAGACAACAGACCATCATTTATCCCTGCGCTTCTTTGATAAAGGTATGCTATTTTTGATACTAAAAAATCTACCCTATCCTTCGCACTAGGAAAATCGGTCTTTGCATTTTCATCAATTGTTGGGGCTGTGTAACCGGCTTCTTGTAGAATCGTGGCAACATCTTCCCTATAGCTATGCCCTCCAAAAGAGGGGGCATTGCCAAAATCCTTAACATCACCAAGCCATGATATCATTTTATCAGTATCTCCAACACTCTTTCGCAAATTATTTAGATGCTGCTCAGGTGTTTTTGCTTCTGTCATTGGGTTTCTCCTCAACCTTTTAAAATGTATATGTTTTGATGATATCACATATTTTAGACAAAAACCATTAATATTTTATGAAAAAATTAACCCCAAATTTAACTGAGTGGTTGAATTTTGTTGTTTAAAGATTATTATTGCGGGCGAGGGTTATCGGAGTGTAGCTTAACCTGGTAGAGCGCTACGTTCGGGACGTAGAGGCCGCTGGTTCAAATCCAGTTACTCCGACCAAACAACAAACACAAACCAGACTACGCCATTTGGCATTATTAGGCTAAGAATGCTTGAAGCTTATGAATTGAGGTATAAATGCAAAAGTTTACATATCATTGCCATACAGATTTTTCTGACGGAACAAGTTCTGTTGAGGAAATGATTAAAAGGGCCGTTGAGCTCGGGTTTACAGAAATTGGTATTACAGACCATATTGAAGTTCATAAGAATATCGAGACTTCTCCTGAAAGAGAATTGGTTATTTCTAAAGGCTGGGATAGGATACATAAAAGCAAGTTCAGCGAGTTGAACCCTGCTATAAATCAGCACATAAAGACTATTAGAGAGGTTGCAAAGAAGTACCCTATTGATGTGCTTGTCGGGTTTGAGGTTGATTTCTTTTGTTATGATAAATGGCTTGAAGGCTTTAACGAGTTTCGCAAAGATTTAGACATTGACTATTTGATTTCTGGCAACCACTTTACGACCACTCCCGATAATGAGAACGTAATTTTTGCAACATCAATAGATAAGTATTCTGAAAATGAAGAAGATGCCAGACAATATATAAGGACTCATTTTAGCAATATTAAAAAGGCGATTGAAAGCGGCATATTCTCTTTTATTGCCCATTTGGACTTTATACGCTGGAGTGGGGCGGTTGGCGAGTTTGACTATAAAGACGAGCGTATGGAGCTTATAGAAGCTCTGGCTAAAACCGGAACACCAACAGAAATAAACACCAAAGGTATTAAAAGTATCGGAGATTTTTATCCTGCTCAATGGATGTTAAAAGAAATGAATGTGCGCAAAATCCCCATTGTTATAAGTGACGATGCTCACCATACCAGCCAAGTCGGAATCCATTTTGACAAAGCAGAAGAGATGCTTGAGGCTATAAATTATAAACATCGATTTAATCTGAAACATTTGATAAAGTGATTTTTAAAGATAACCCCCGAGAATGTAAAATTCGCGGGGGTTTTTTGAACGTTCTTTTTTTATCAAGACGCAAGGCTATTATGCAGTGCTATCATTGCGCTTTTTATTAAAGACTTGTCCTCGGTTTTTATTATTACGGAGGATGCTTCGTCGTTATAAGGGGTTTGGGTATGAATTATGTCATAACCCTCTTTAGAGAGTATTTCATAAGCTATTTTGCTGCCTATGTTACTCCCTACGACAGAGATTTTTGTTGCCTTTACCAATTTATGATTGGCGGAGGCCGCCACCTTTCTCTTTGTTACTCCCGCAAATTTTAATTTGGGAGATTTAGGAGAAATCAGAGTTTCTTTTTGACCGTCTATGGCTCTGACAATTATATCCAACTGGGCTTGTTCAGCATATGCCGCCCCTTTCTCGTGGATTATTTTTGAGCCTAATGAAGCCAAAATGTTTGCTTGGCTGAGGTTGACCTCATTAAGTGCCAGTGCATCTAAGATGACTTTTGGGTCTGCAGTATATATGGCACCAGTGTCTTTGATTATGACACAGAGCGCGCGAAGTGCTGCAGACAGAGCTATTGCCGTGGTATCGCTTCCATTAGAGCCCAAGGTCGTAATCAAATCATTGATATCTCTTCCGAAGTATCCGGGGAAGAAAATGTTACGAAAGCCCTCTAACATTTCTCTTATAACGTCTATATTTATGGATGTTATATTTGCATTGCCATAAACACTGTCGGTTATAATTGGGATATTATCCTTATGGAAGTATCCTAAATCGTTTTGGAAAAGAGGCAAGTTTTTGAACTCTTCATACAGCTCTCTAACGGCCAAATCTTCTCCGTCAGAAACTATTAAATCATACAGTTTTCG
>JAISFX010000088.1 GCA_031263385.1 Lactobacillus sp. | reverse complement strand
ACCTGTATGCTTGTAATATACTTTGTCTGTTAATTTTTTGCCTGTTAATTTTACTTTATCTGCATTGATAACGATTACATAGTCGCCACAGTCAATATTAGTAACGAAACTAGGCTTGTGTTTACCGCGAAGGATTTTTGCGATTTCTGCAGAAAGTCTTCCCAAAACAACACCTGTTGCGTCAACTACATACCACTTTCTTTCAACGTCAGATGGTTTTGTTGCATAAGTGTTCATTATATTTTCCTTTGAATATTGTTAATTCGGGGTAAATATATATTTTTAAACACTAATGTCAATAAGAAAATTCTTCGTTAAATCAACGTGTTAATTTACGGTATTTTTATACCGCGCAGTAACGTATTGTTTTTGCTTGATTTATTCTTTTTGAAGCAACTGCTTTAATTCATATAATTTTTCGAGGGCTTCTTTGGGGCTGAAGTCGTCAGGATTCAACGCTTCTAGAGCATCTGCAATCGGGTTGTTTGGAGTGGGCTCGGTGTTCTGAGGTTTATGTAACGTTGCAAACAGGGGTAAATCATCCGCCAAGTCTTTGATGTCTTTGAACTTATTGTCTTTCTCAAGCGAATCGAGAACTTGCTCGGCTCTTTTAATTACGGGCTTGGGTAGGCCTGCTAATTTGGCAACGTGGATACCATAAGAACGGTCAGCAGCGCCGTCAATAACTTCATGTAAAAAGATAACTTCATCATTAAACTCTTTAATCTTCATACAGTGAAGGCTGATGTTGTGGAGGTTTTTAGACAGCGAAGTAAGCTCATGATAATGAGTGGCAAACAAAGAACGAGACTTGTTAACCTCGTGTAAGTGCTCTATAACCGCCCAAGCAATCGACAAGCCGTCAAAAGTGGCTGTACCGCGGCCAATTTCATCTAAGATAACAAAAGAGCGGTCTGTGGCCTGATTTAATATGCTGGCGGTCTCGACCATCTCGACCATAAAAGTAGAGCGGCCTTTAGCCAAATCATCGCTGGCGCCAACTCGTGAGAAAATTTTATCAATCAAGCCGATATGAGCCGCTGCCGCAGGGACAAAGCTGCCCATTTGAGCCATAATAGCAATAATTGCATTCTGCCGCAGAAAGGTCGATTTACCGGCCATGTTAGGGCCAGTTAAAAGCCAGATGAGGCTGGTGTCCGGGCCAAGGCAACAGTCGTTACCAACAAAGGTGCTGCTGTTTTCTTTCTCAATAGAAGCCTCTACCACCGGGTGGCGACCTTCTTTGATATCAAAGGTGAGGCTGTCATCAATAAGTGGGCGACAATAGTTCTTTTCAACAGCTAAATCTGCCAGAGCTGAACCAACATCAAGCTCAGCAATTGCCTTTGATGTTTTGAAGATGTCATCAGATGAGACCAAAACCTCTTTTACCAGTTCAGCAAAAAGCTCAAGCTCCATGGCTAATGCTTTTTCAGAAGCCCCTCTAATCTTATCTTCAATCTCGGTAAGTTCTACTGTAGTGAAGCGACCAGCATTTAAAACAGACTGACGGTGGATATAATCTTTGTTCTCTAAAAGCTGTGTAGAATATTTGGCAGGAACTTCAATAAAATATCCTATCACATTGTTATATTTGATTTTTATGTTTGATATACCGGTGTCTGATGCATATTTATTTTGCATATCCAGAATGATTTTTTGGCTGTGGTTTCTGATGTCTTTTAGCTCATCAAGAGGCGGATAGAAGCCCTCTCTGATAAAGCCGCCGTCACGGCTAAGCAAAGGCAGCTCTTCGCTTAAGGCCTGTTCGAGCTTATCTACTAAAGTGCCATGGAAGCCCATTTTATCCATAATCTTTTTTACGGCTATTGGTAGCTTAGATAGCTCATCACCAACATTAACTTCGCTTAATAAGTTTTTGATTTTCGGTGTTATTTCTAGCGCAATCTTTATGCTGGACAAGTCTCTGGGGCCGCCCCTGCCGAGGCTCAGACGAGACAGTGCACGCTCAATATCCGGAATAGATTTGAGCATAGAACGGACATCATCACGAAGATGATTTTGAGAAGAAAAGAACTCTATAACATCTAGTCTGGAGTTTATCTCGGCAACGTCTTTTAAAGGGTTGGCAAGCTGATAAGAAAGAAGTCTGCCCCCTGCCCCGGTTATGGTTCTGTCAATGCTCCCAAGAAGTGATGATGATTTGTCGCCACTGATACTTTCTAGAATTTCAAGATTGCGACGAGTAGCGCCGTCAATCTCCATAACATGGTTTTCATAAACCTTGGCGGGTGGCATTATCTTTGGCATTTTGCCTTTTTGGGTGTTATCAATATAGTCTATCAAAACACCGGCGGCAGTAATCTCTGCTCTGGAGAAGTTGCCATAAGCATCTAAGGTCTCGACATTAAAAATACCTTTTAATCTTTTTAGGGCGTTCTCACTGTTAAATCTGGCTTGAGGAAGCACTGAAAGCTTCTCTCTATGCTCGTTAAAAACGCTAAAAATTGCAGGAGTTTGAAGGTATTGGTCAGAAACAATTATCTCTACAGGGTTAAGTCTGGAGATTGTACCGGACAGGATTGTGACTTCTTTTCTTTCTGCCAGAGGGATTTCTTGGGTATAATATTCTCCGGTTGAGATGTCGAGCCAAGAAGTGCCCAAGCTGCTGCCCTGCCTTGCAATGCTTAAGATGAAGTTGTTCTTTTTAGAGTCCAAAAGATTGTCTTCAGTAAGTGTTCCCGGCGTTACTAGTCTGATGACATCTCTTTTAACTACTGACTTGGCTCCCCTTTTTTTGGCTTCTTTAGGGTCTTCCATTTGCTCGCAGATTGCAACCTTATAGCCTTGACGTATTAGGCGGGCGAGGTAGTTTTCGTAAGCATGGAAAGGCACGCCGCACATTGGGATATCGGCATCTTCATGCTTGCCACGTTTGGTGAGAGCAATATCAAGAGCCTTGGATGCAACAACGGCATCATCAAAGAACATTTCATAGAAATCACCCATGCGGTAAAACAGAAGGTAATCTTTATAATTGTTCTTAATCTCGAGGTATTGCGCCATCATTGGCGTTATTTTAACATTTTCGGCCATTAGGTAGTCTTTATTTATCAAATTTTAACTTAACCCGTATAATAATCTATCCTAGGAACGAGTCAATTTATTTGAGAAAGAAATGTTTAGAAAAAAATTTGATCTGGATAAAAACAGCGGGTTGGCAGAAAGAGTTTTGGCCTTAACCTTCCCCTCTGCTTTAGTGTTCTTAATGCTTGTTGCATTAAAACTGTTGCCGCCTTTAATGGCTATTGTATCAGTAGCAACAATCATCATGTTTAATCTGGTATTTTTGTTCCCGCTGACTTTTGAGATGCAGCAGCTCAAAAAATATATATCTAACTTGGCAAAGGGCGAAAACGTTGACGAGAAAGCTTTGCAGGTGTCTGAAAAAGAAGCTAAGCAGATTGTAGAAGCGGTCAACAAAATGCACCGTTTTTGGGCGCATAAAAGTGACGAATTAGAAGCCAGATGCATGTCTGATACTGCCGTTTTGGACAGCCTGCCTGACCCTATTATGATGATCGACAGAGCAGGAAATATATTGGGGGCGAACTTATCTTGCCGCCAACTGTTCGGGAAAGGTATTACCGAAAAAAATGTTGAGAACGTGTTTGATTCATCTAACTTTGCAGAAGCGGTATCAAGAGTTTTGAAAAAACAGAGCGAATCTGAAAACTTAATTTTCTACATTCAAAAGCCTAATGAGCAAAAGCTTTATGCGCACATTAAAGAGCTTCCGTGGCTATCTAGAGGTAAGGCTGTGGCCGTGGTATCTATATATGATTTAACCAAAACAATGCGCGTTGAAAAAATGCAATCAGACTTTGTGGCTAATGCCTCACACGAGTTGCGCACGCCATTGTCTATTATTGCCGGCTTTATCGAGACACTACAGACAACCGCCAAAGATGATGAAACTGCCAGAGACCATTTTCTTAAGATTATGGCCGAGCAGACAGATTATATGTCTTCATTAATCGAAAACCTGCTATCACTATCTAAAATTGAAATGAGCCAAGGTACTCCTCCGCACGAGAAAGTCTTTGTGCCAAAGATTTTAGAAGAAGTTGCCCACGCATTAGAGCTTAAGGCAGAAGCAAGGGGAATGGGTATAAAGCAAAGGGTAGAAAGCGGTGTTACCGAGATTGTTGCCGATGCCGGACAGGTTAAACAGCTTGTACAGAACCTTGCTGACAATGCCGTGAAATATGGAATGGGTAATACAGATGTTGTTTTGAAGGCTAAAATGGTCGATAAAATTCCGCCGTCTAAAGGGGTGGAAGTTGCCGAAGGGAAAGCTATTGCAATCTCTATAAACAACAAAGGGCCAAAGATTACACCTGAGAATATGGCTCGACTGACCGAAAGATTTTATCGTCTGCAAGAGCATAAGAACCTTAACATTAAAGGTACCGGACTAGGGCTTGCAATCGCAAAGCAGATTATTAAGCGCCACAAAGGAAATATTACGGTTACATCGACTGCATATAACGGCACTACGTTTACAATATATCTGCCGGTAGGTACTTCTGAAAGCCAGAAACAATAAGCTGGCCTTATATTCCCACAGTGAGGACTACGCCGATAATTATGAAGATAAAGCATATCATTTTTTTGATGATGCCTTCTGTGCTGACATCTTCTTTAAATTTATCTCCAAAAAATTTGTAAAGAATAAAGCCCAGTAACAGTGCAAATATCGGCTGGGTTGAGCTTATGCCGTCAACAACCACGACCGGAAGTACGGATATGGAGAACACTATTGCGATATTGCCGAGCTGAAAGACACTCTCGTTTAACAAAAATATTTTGGCATTCTTTATATAAACCTTAAAGCCCGATATTAAGTCTGAGCGGTAAGGCTTCCAGAACCAGACCATTGCAACAACTATGGTTGAAATCAGCATTGAATAAAACAGACAGCTGACCCAGTCAAGTTCCTCCATTGCGGCTTTAAAAAATACTGATTGAGAAGCCAAAATAAAAGAGCTCAGCAGCATTAAATAAAAGCCTTTGTTGATTTTTATTTTTTTCGGGTCATCAATGCTTAGGACTATGCTAGAGATGATTATGATAGCAAACCCAACATATTGGGAGGTATGGAGTTGTTCTTTGACCAAAACATAGGCCATAAAAGGAACAATGATTTTGCCCAGAGAGAAAAAGGCGCAGACAATAGATGTATCGGTGCTTCTTAATGCCAGATAATAAGGCACTAGATAAGCAATCTCAATAATGCCGGCCAGAACAACAAAGTGCATTATAGACCAGCTTGGGAATACCGGAGAGCCGAAGAAAAACAAAAAAGGAAGAACCAAGACATTTGTTATGCCGCAATAAAAAAGGATGGTCGGTATTTTTTTGAAAATGTTGTTGGTTAAGTGCGCATCGATGATGTTTGATGAGGCATGGAGGATTGCGCAGATAAGAACAGATATAATCCCCAGTGTCATGTTAGTCCTCTTGTATTTATGTTTGTTGTTAAGCTTTAATGTGCCGCAGTATTGCAAATTATTTATCTTTTTGCAAGCTGCATAACATTAATCCCAGTCTTTAGATATAAGACCGGGATTAATGTTAAAATGTCGAACTCCTTAATTTATTATGGGTGTTCGTAAATTTTTGATGATTTCTTCTTTGGTATCAGCGTGATGTCCAAGGCTAGGAACAGCTCATCGTTTATGATGACCCCTCTCACGTTGTAGTCCGA
>JAISFX010000083.1 GCA_031263385.1 Lactobacillus sp. | reverse complement strand
ACATTTCTTAAAAATCCCTAAATTTCTCTTGTTATTTGTCTCGTATATTGATACTCTGCTTAGGCTATAAAATCAATTAAAATTTTGAAAGAACTAAAGATGTTAGATATAAAATTTATTATCGAAAACAAAGACCTTGTCCAAGAGGGGATAAATAAAAAAGGCTTCAAAGGGATTAATCTTGACGAGTTAATCTCTCTTCATCAACGTATCAATTCTTTCAAAACGTCGTCCCAATCATTAAGAGAAGAAAAAAACCGCCTGAGTAACAGCATCAAAACCGCGTCTGCTGAAGACCGTCCTGCAATCATTGCAAAAAGCAAAGAGCTCGGCGAGGATTTGAAGCAAGAGGAAGAAGAGCTTGCTAATTTGACTGAGCAGTTTAATGCCCAGATGATGCGCATGCCAAACCTCCCAAGCCCCGATGCTCCTCAAGGCAAAGATGACACTGAAAATGTTGTGGTCAGAAAAAATGGCGAGCCTACAAAGTTCGACTTCAAGCCACTTGACCATGTAGAACTTATGGAAAAAAACAACTGGGCAGATATGGAGCGCATAGCCCAAGTTTGCGGCTCTCGTACCTATGCCATTAAAAATGATTTGGCAAAACTAGAGTTGGCCATCCACATGTTTGTGCTTGATAAGCTAAACGAGAAAGGCTTCACAACCATCACAGTGCCTTCAATCATAAAAGAGAAACCTCTTTATGCCGTAGGCTATCTTCCTTTCGCTCAGGATGAAATTTATTATATGCAGGCTGATGATGTTTATCTATCAGGTACGGCAGAATTAGTTTTAAACTCTTTGCACGCCGATGAGATATTAAACGAGTCAGATTTACCGATTCTCTACGCAGGTTTTTCACCATGCTTCCGTCGCGAAGCAGGTGCCGCCGGCAAAGATACCAGAGGTTTGGTTCGTGTTCACCAGTTTATGAAGACCGAGCAGTTTGTAATTTGTAAGAACGACATCAATGAGTCTGAGAAATGGCACGAGAAGATGCTGCAAATCTCTGAAGAAATTTTGCAAGATTTAGAAGTGCCTTACCAAGTGCTTGATGTCTGCACCGGAGACATGGGCGCTCCCAAATACCGCCAATACGACTTAGAGGCGTGGGTTCCATCTCAAGGTGTGTACCGCGAAACACATAGTGCATCAAACATTACAGATTGGCAGGCCAGACGCACCAACCTTCGTTATCGTGAAAATGCCGACGGCAAAGTTAAATATGCTCATACTTTGAACAACACCGGCATTGCCACACCACGAGCACTTGTTCCGCTGATTGAGAACCACCAGCAGGCAGATGGCAGCGTAAAAATTCCTGCAAAGCTTCAACCATATATGGGTGGCAAGACCGTAATCGGAGGAAAGTAAGTGACCACTGCAGAGCGGATTATAGAGTTTTATAAGATAATAGAAAAACTCTGTCTTGTTAAAAGATCTAATTGGCTCTCCAATGGTGATTCAGAAAGTGACTCTGATCATGTTTTCAAGGTTGCTTTTCTAACCTTGATGATATCTCCATATCTTCAAAAAAAGGTTGATTACACCAAACTTTTGGAGCTTGCATTGGTTCACGATTCCGTAGAAGCTATTGCTGGTGATGTTGATATGGCTGCTCATCTTACCGATTCTGATATAAAAAAGCAGAAAAAACAAAAAGAGGCCGAGGCAATAGAACATTACAAATCTATTCTGCCTCCTCCTCTTAACGAAAAAATCTACAATCTGTTTATGGAATACGAAGACCGCCAAACTTACGAGAGCAAGGTTTTAAAATGCATAGACACTCTTGATGCTTGTCTGCAGTGCTACCTCTATAAAGGCGGAGATGTCTCTTACTGGAAGGATGCCTATCCTTACAGCAAATGGCATTATGAAAACAGTCTTACCAAAAAAGAACACATCCAAAATCTTGGTGAAGACATCCTTCTTAATATAGAAGACTGTAAGAATGAAGAGCTAAAATCTATATATGAAAAATGTGGTATAGAGCTTTACAACTACATTCCTTCAGGAAAACCTCTGAATGAAACTGCTCAAAAAATCACGGCCTTTTATAAAATCATAGAGAAACTCTGCATGATTAGGCGCGATAACCTTCTCCAAAATTTTGAGGACGAAAGCGATTCTGACCATATTTTAAAGCTGTCATTTTTAGTAATGTTAACTGCTCCATATTTCAAAAGCAAAGTCGACTATACCCGCATGTTAGAAATCGCTTTGGTCCATGATATTGCAGAAGCCACAGTCGGAGATTTTCCTCTTGCCTCACAAACAGCAGATGTCAAAAAAATCAAAAAGCAAAAAGAGCAAGAAACAATAGAATATTATAAATCCATTCTGCCCGAGCCATTGAATCAGAAGATTTATGACTTATTTCAAGAGTATGAAAACCGCCAAACGTTGGAGGCCAAAATAGTCTATGGGCTTGATAAGCTTGATGCCGCATTGCAGATGAACTCTTGCGGAGATTTAGATTATGTAACCAAACTTCCAAACGGCCTTTGGTATTTTAACTATGCAATTACCAAACGAGAAATATTAAAAGAAGTAGATGAAGAAATTTTGTACGAGCTTGAAGACCTTATTATAGAGCTTACCAAAACCAATGTCGCTAAATTAAACTTAACAGCTGCGGAGTAAAAAACATGCCTCCAAGAGAAGACTTTGATAATTCCAAAATAATTTACTATGTCTTGATAGCTATTGTATTGATAGCTTTCATCGCCTTAAACTATTATAATTTTAGAAAGCATGTTTCTTCAAACTCTCAAACCATAAATCAATATACCAAGCCTAAAGAGCATATTGAGAGAAAGCCGGCGGTTGCAGGTCTCTTTTACTCTGAGGATAAAGTAAAGCTTGATAAAGAAGTCAACCACTACCTGTCAGTAGATTTTCAAAATTCTGAACACCAGCCGCAAATGCTGATAGTTCCACACGCCGGCTATGAGTATTCTGCTGCTACGGCAGCCAAGGCTTATGCCCAACTACAAAAATATGCCAATAAAATAAAAAGAGTTGTTTTGGTTGGTCCGTCACATAAGGTTGTTTTTGACGGCATTGCCACATCAGGCAACGATTCCTTTGTAACGCCATTGGGTAGAGTTCCCGTAAATAAAACAATGGTAAAAAATGTTACCAAAAACGGAGACATCATTATTTTTGAGGGCGCTCATGCCCGCGAACATTCTATAGAGGTTCAGCTTCCGTTTTTGCAAAAGGTGCTAAAAAAGTTTTCGATTCTACCGCTTGTTTATAGCAATGTAACGCCGGAAGAACTTGCCGAAGAGCTAAAGCCATTCTTGGGTCGCCAAGACACAGTAATCGTTTTTTCGGCAGACCTTTCTCATTATCTTGATTATGACACTGCCCAAAAGGTTGATAACCATACAGCAAATATGATTGCCAAGAAAAATGCAGACATAAGCTATGACATGTCTTGTGGTGCTACAGGCATAAACGCAGCCCTGATACTTGCCAAAAGAAACAGCCTCCACCCTGAGCTTTTGGACCTCAGAAACTCCGGAGATGCAAAAGGCGGCAAGACACAAGTTGTTGGCTATGGCTCGTGGATGTTTACATCCGGAGAAAATACTGAAGTCGAGGAAGAGCTAACCCCGATAGAACAAGAAGAAAAAAACATCAAAGACTTCATCTCCCTACATAAAAAAGAGATTATTGATATTGCTCGCAAAAGTCTCGAAGAAGCCGTCTTGCATGATTCTTCATAT
>JAISFX010000057.1 GCA_031263385.1 Lactobacillus sp. | reverse complement strand
TAAATAAAGTTACACTTTTATTAAACTTAACAAAAAAGAAAAGCGAGCCTTTTTATCGACCCGCTTTTCAAGAGATATCAGGCTCTATACGCCATATTAACCACTTCTTTCCCTTTAACATATACCATAACACCTTCTTCATTAGCCGTGAAGAATGTGCTCCAAGGTATCATATGTTTAGGGTCAAATTTCTTAACTCCCGCTTTTTTAAGAACCTTACAAAGCTCTTCTGGCAAAAACCAGTTGGCGAAAAAGGTATATTCGGCTTTCTTTTTCAGTAAAAATTTTACCAAAAGCTCTTTTACCACAGCCGCCTTCTCCTCAGGTACGCGATTTTTACCAGACAACATAGGAGCAGCAACTATAGCCATTGCCAAAGGCGCATATTGCACAGGAGTAATATTCATAAGCCCGTCACCACTAGCTGCAAACTTTCCATACTCGTCATTCATAAGCTCAATAAGAACATCAGCAATCATATCTGCCTGTTCGGGGGAGAAATAACTCGGCTTTTCTTCTTTAGTCCAGCCTAAAAAACTCAATAATTTATTCATATTTTTCTAATTTATATGTTTCTATTCACCTTATATTCCATCTCTAGACAAAAAACAAAAAAAAGGAGGCTAAAAAGCCTCCTTTTAAGAATTAATGTAATTATTAAGCTTGCTTTTCAGCCTCAACCTGTGCAGCCTTCTCAGCAGCAACCCTAGCCTTATCTGCAGAACCCTTAGCGTTAACATCTCTGTCAACGAGTTCAATAACAGCCATATCTGCAGCGTCTCCATAACGGAAACCAGCTCTTAACACGCGGCAATAACCACCGTTACGATCTTTATAGCGCTCTGCCAAAGTAGAGAACAATTTCTTTACAGAATCTTCATCACGAAGGAAAGAAAGAGCCTGTCTTCTGTTAGACAATGTGCCTTTTTTACCCAATGTAATCATCTTGTCGATGAATGTTCTCAATTCTTTAGCACGTGGAACAGTAATAGTAATCTGCTCGTGAGTGATTAAAGCATTAGTTAAGTTGCAGAACAAAGCTCTACGAGCTAATGTGTCCATGTTTAATTTTCTATGTTTCATTCCATGTCTCATGACATTTCCCTTTCATTATTCTCTACTGCTTTGCATGACAAAGCGGATAACACAAGCCGATACTACCAAATTGATATATATCAACTACAAAAAACAATTCATCCGTGGCTTTGATATTTAGGTGTGCTGCGACAGAATTCGTGAGCGCCGTGTACAAACTAATACACAAGCGAACGAATTCCTAGCATGACACCTGAAGAGCAAAGCCCCTTAGAAATGTTCGTCAACGCGGCGGATAAGATCCTCTATATTCTCAGGAGGCCAACCCACAACGTCCATACCTAAATGAATTCCCATTTTAGCAAGAACTTCTTTGATTTCGTTCAAAGATTTTCTACCAAAGTTAGGAGTTCTAAGCATTTCTGCCTCTGTTTTCTGTACCAAATCACCAATATAAACGATGTTATCGTTTTTCAGGCAGTTTGCAGAACGAACAGAAAGCTCTAATTCTTCTACCTTCTTCAACAAGTTTCTGTTGAATGGAAGCTCTTCTTTAACAGCTTCAACTTCAGCCTCAGGCTCGTCAAAGTTAATGAATGGCTTCAACTGGTCTTGCAAAATACGTGCTGACAAAGCAACTGCATCTTCAGGAGAAATCACTGCATTAGTCTCAACAACCAAAGTAAGTTTGTCATAGTCTGTTGCGTTTCCAACACGGGTATTATCAACCTTGTAAGAAACCTTTTTAACTGGAGAATAAATTGCATCAACCGGAATTAATCCGATTGGAGCATCTGCAGATTTATTCATATATGCAGGAACATATCCCTTGCCTGTACCAACAAAAAGCTCAACATTCAATCTTGCTCCGGCATCTAGGCTGCAAATAACATGATTAGGGTTCTTAATCTCCACATCATGCCCTGTTTCAATCATAGAAGCAGTAACCTCACAAGGCCCCTCTGCTTTTAAGGTCATTGTCTTAGGACCTTCGCTATGAACTGCAACAGCCAAACCTTTAATATTTAGAACGATATCTGTAACATCTTCTCTAACACCCGGAACAACAGAGAACTCATGAAGAACTCCGTCAATCTTAATCGCTGTTACTGCACCGCCTTGCAATGAAGACAACAAAACGCGTCTTAATGCATTACCTAAAGTTAATCCAAAACCTCTTTCCAAAGGTTCAACCACTATCTTAGCCTTGTTACCGCCATCGCTGGGAGACACTTCTAAGTTAGTTGGTTTAATAAGTTCTTGCCAATTCTTTTGAATCACAGGTCAATCCTCTTATTTTAGTGCATATGCATATTTCACAAAAACCCAGTAATTATATACTGGAAAACATAGTCCGCCTAAAGCCGCCGACGGACCTAATATAATCTCTTAAACGCGACGTCTCTTCTTCATACGACAACCGTTGTGAGGAATAGGAGTTACATCACGAATTAAAGTGATAGTAAAGCCTATCGCCTGTAAAGCTCTGATTGCAGACTCTCTGCCTGAACCCGGACCTTTAACTTCAACTTCCAAAGTCTTCATACCGCATTCCTGTGCCTTTTTACCGGCATCTTCAGCTGCAACCTGAGCAGCGTAAGGAGTGGATTTTCTAGAACCTTTAAAGCCCTGAGCACCAGCTGTCGCCCAAGCAACTGTGTTACCTTGAGCGTCAGTAATTGTAATTCTTGTATTATTGAAAGTAGAATTTACATGAGCTACGCCCGCTGTAATATTCTTTTTCTCTTTCTTTTTAACACGTTGTACTGCTTTTGCCATTATATCAACCTATCTCTTATTTTTTCTTATTAGCTACAGTTTTGCGTTTACCCTTACGAGTACGAGCATTTTGTTTAGTGCTCTGTCCACGTACAGGCAAACCTTTACGATGTCTTAAACCTCTGTAACATCCAAGATCCATCAATCTTTTAATGTTAACACCAACATCACGACGAAGCTCGCCCTCAACCAAATAATCACGATCAATTACTTCGCGGATTTTAGCAACTTCATCTTCAGACAATTGATGAACACGTTTTTCAGAAGAAATTCCTGATTTTGCGCAAATGTCTTGAGCAGTTTTTCTTCCAATACCAAAAATATAAGTCAAAGCCACTTCTACTCTTTTGGCAGTTGGAATATTTACACCAGCTATACGAGCCAAATTAACTCTCCATTATTCTTATTAAATTATTAAACCTCTTTAGGCCAAAAGCCCATAGCTTGCCTAATGGCAAGCCAATTTACCCACTTTCAAAATTAAGCCGGATTATAGGGCATAATTCTTTAGTGTCAACAGTTCTATGTAAAAAAAATTACTTTTTTACAATTTTTTAATCCTTAATAATATTCAATGCTTTCTGAATCTTCTCTGATGTAGCCTCAATAGTTCCAGTTCCATCAACGGTTTTGAGCAATCCTTTATTCTCAAAATAAGGAATAGTTGGATATGTCAAAGAGCGGTAATTAACCAGCCTGTTCTTAACAGTATTCATATTGTCATCGATTCGTCTATAAAAGTTGGTTCCGCCGCACACATCACAGACTCCGTAAACCTTTGGTTTAATGAATCTATCATGATATTGCGCACCGCATTTCATACATGAATATCTACCTAGGATTCTCTCCATAATAATTTCATCAGGAACTTGGATTTCTACAACGCCATCCAAATTAATTCCTTTGTCCTTTAACATCCCCTCCAACACCTCGGCCTGAGGCAATGTTCTGGGAAACCCGTCAAGGATAAAACCTTTGTCGCAATCCTGCTCATCGATTCTTTTTGAGAGCATCTCAATAATCATCTCATCTGAAACAAGATTACCTTTATCAATAAGCTCACTGATTTTTCTTCCCAAATCAGAGCCTGTCTTAGCCTCAGCCCTCAGCATTTCACCTGTTGAAAGATGAGCAATACCAATTTTTTCTTTAAGAAGCCTGGCTTGAGTACCCTTACCACAACCCGGAGCTCCGGTAAGTACTATATGCAGTCCACTTCCAACTGAGCAATTCATGAGCTTAAAACCTTCTTAGAAATTATCTCTTCTTCTTTTTGTTAACTAACTGCGCTTTTTTAATCAAGCTCTCATACTGATACGCAATCAAATGTGACTGTACTTGGTTCACAAAATCCATAGTAACCTGCACCACGATTAAAAGTGTAGTACCGCCTAAAACGAATGGAACATGAAGCCTGTCAATCAAAATCTCTGGCAAGATACAAAGAGATGTAAGATAAAATGCACCCAATACTGTCAATCTTGTAATCACATAATCCAGATATTCGGCAGTGTTTTTGCCTGGTCTGATACCGGCAATAAAACCACCATGCTTTTTAAGATTCTCAGCTGTATCATCAGGGTTAAACACCACTGCTGTATAGAAGAATGCAAAGAATATAATTAGGAATGAATACAATGCCAAATACATCGGCTGACCATGAGCCAAATGCTGACTCAAGTACTGAACCCATGCAGGTCCATTTTCTGCTGACAAGTTAGCAATTGTAATCGGCAATAACAACAAAGAGCTCGCAAAGATTGGAGGAATAACACCAGTAGGGTTAATCTTCAATGGCAAGTGAGAATTCTCAGGGCTGGCCATTCTTCCGCCCATCTGTCTCTTTGGATATTGAATGATGATTTTTCTCTGAGCTCTTTCAACCAAAATGATAACATAGATAAGAGCAAAAGCCATAACTACCAACATCAAGATAGTGCTCATAGACATAGAGCCAACTCTTCCCAACTCAAAAGTCTGAGCCAGAGCTGTCGGAATATTGGCGATAATACCAACTGTAATGATTAAAGAAGAACCGTTACCAACACCACGTGCTGTAATCTGCTCACCCAACCAAACGATAAACATTGTACCGCCAACCAAAGATACGATTGTTGTAAATCTAAACACAAATCCCGGGTTGATTACTGCAGAAAGTCCTGCCCCGCCGGTCATTCCTTCCAGACCAACGGCAATACCATATCCCTGAACAATGGTGATTAGTACTGTCAAATATCTTGTATATTGAGTGATTCTTCTGTGACCTGCTTCACCCTCTTTTTTCATTGCTGCCAAGGACGGAATAACCGATTGCCCAAGCTGAATAATGATGGAAGCAGAGATGTATGGCATAATGTTTAATGCAAAAATGGTCATACGCTCGAGCGCACCACCGGCAAACATATTAAACATTCCTAAAATACCACCTGAGTTTTTGGAGAATATGTCTCCCAAAATCTTTGGGTCAATACCTGGAAGAGGAATAAATGTTCCTAAACGAAAAACGATTAATGCTAAAATTGTAAACATCAATCTCTTCTTAAGATCACCAGCCTTTGAAAAAGCTGACATATCCATATTCGACGCCATTTTTTCTGCTAAAGATGCCATGTTTTAATATCCTTAAATTTTTACCAAACTACACAAAAAATAATTCTAAATTATCATAAAGTAAACCACTTTAAGCCTAAACACACAAAATAAATCCAACTGATAAGGGGGCACTCCGTTCAACGATTTATCAGCACTATGCATAAACTGACACATAAGCCCCAAAATCGTTAATCAGACACCCCCTTTGCAATTAGATTATTGTAACCTTGCCGCCGGCTTTTTCAATAGCTGCAACAGCAGCCTTAGAAGCTGAGTTAACAGAAATGTTAACAGCAGCAGTAATTGCTCCGCGAGCCAACAAACGAATGCCGTCAAGCTCTTTGCTCAAGATACCTGTTTCAAGAAGAGCATTAACATCAATAGCGTCAGCCTTAAGCTTACCTGCATCGATTGCCTTCTGAAGAGTATCAAGGTTAATAACTGCAAACTCTTTTGCAAAATGGTTTTTGAAACCACGCTTAGGAAGTCTGCGGTAAATAGGCATTTGACCGCCTTCAAAACCTTTAATAGCAACACCCGAACGAGACTTCTGACCTTTAACGCCACGTCCGCCGGTTTTGCCTTTTCCGCTTCCGATACCACGTCCAACACGAATACGGTCTTTAGTAGCTCCTGCGTTGTCTTTTAATTCATTAAGTTTCATTTTTTACCTCTCTAAGGGTGGGTAAAACAGCACTTTGCAAGCATTGCGCTGTTTTAACACGCCCGTAATACTACTCTACAATACGCACTAAGTGCTGTACTTTGCGAATCATGCCGCGAACAGCAGGAGTATCTTCTAACTCAGAAACTCTGTGCATTTTATTCAAACCCAAACCGATTAAAGTCTGTCTTTGTTCTTTTGGGCGGCCGATTGGACTTGCAATCTGCTCAACTTTTATAGTTTTCTTAGCCATATCTTAAGCCTCCTCAACTGAAAGTTTTGCACCCGCAGTGTTCTCACGACGAGATACGATATCTCCAACTTTTTTACCGCGTTTAGCAGCAACCATTCTTGGAGAGTTAATACCCTGA
>JAISFX010000072.1 GCA_031263385.1 Lactobacillus sp. | reverse complement strand
AACATTGCATATGCATTTGTAATATTTATCGGCCTTGTCTCACCGGCCCCCAAAGACATTGATAACAACGCTGGCAAAGATTGTGTCACATCAAGCCTTGATGCCATATCCACAACCTTATCCATTCCCATATCCTGAGCCAAACGCACTGTCATCAGGTTACGAGATTTTTCGATTCCCTGTCTAAGTGTTGTCAAACCATAAAATTTTGAGCCATAGTTAACAGGCTTCCACTTAGGCAAACCTTTGCCTTGCTCTGCCACAAACGGCGCATCCAAAATCAAATCCGTAGGAGAATACCCATTTTCCAATGCTGCCAAATAAACCACCGGCTTAAACGCCGAACCTGTCTGACGCCTTGCCTGAGTAGCACGATTATACTGCGACTTCGCAAAAGAATATCCGCCAACCGCAGCCAAAACTTTTCCTGTGTGTGGGTCAATAACAACAACCGCCCCTTCCACATTCGGAACTTGTCGTAACTGATAAGTAGGGTCTTTCTTTTCTTTATCTTTATTATCATTCAGCTTTTCAACATAAACTACATCGCCTTTAGCCAAGACCTCTGTTATCTTCGCCGGAGGGTCAGACAACTTCTGCCCCGGCAAAGTTTTTCTAGCCCATGATAACAAAGCAAATGGCACTTCGCCTCTTCCGCCGGATTCTGTTTCAATCTCAGCCTCTGCTTCCTTCACATCCATAACCACTGCTTTTTCCCAGTTCAAAGGCGCTCCCTTAGGCATCTCTACACCGTCAAAAGCATCACGCCATTCATTATCGTCAAAAGCAATATTGGCAACAGCCCCTCTGTACCCATGACGAATATCATAAGCTTCAAGGTTTCTGCGCAATGCCTTGCTGGCTATTTCCTGCAACTTCGGATCAACGGTAGTACGCACTATCAACCCACCTTCATAAAGAGCATCATCACCAAATTTATCAACTATCTCTCGACGAACTTCTTCGCTGAAATACTCTGCATCTTTAATAAAGCTAGAGCTCCTATCAATAGTCTCCAAAGGCATTTCAACCGCTTCTGCCAGTTCCAAATCTGTAACATAGCCATCTTCAAACATGCGCTTAATCACCCAGTTACGCCTTGCAACTGCAGCTTCATATCTTGTCTTAGGGTTATAGTTGTTTGGACCTTTTGGTAAAGCCGCCAAATATGCAGCCTCTTCCAAAGTCAAATCGTTCAGAGACTTCCCAAAGTAATTAATCGCCGCCGCAGCTACACCATATGCTCTGTTACCCAAATAAATTTCATTAAGATAAAGTTCCAAAATATGGTCTTTGGTAAATGAATCTTCGATTCTATATGCCAAAATCGCTTCTTTAATTTTTCTGATATATGAAAGCTCAGACGACAACAAAAAGTTCTTCGCCACCTGCTGTGTGATTGTAGACGCTCCCGTAGGTCTCCTTCCGCTACCCAGATTTTTAAGATTCCCCAAAATAGCTCTTAGCACGCCGGTATAATCCACACCCGAGTGAGCATAAAAGTTTTTATCCTCTGCGGATAAAAACGCCTGTTTAACCCTGTCAGGAATTTTTTCTACAGGCACAAACAATCTTTTTTCAAAAGCATATTCCATCAACAACTGACCGTCACCGGCAAACAATCTGGTGGTCACGGCAGGTTCATATTTCTCCAACACCTTATAATCCGGAAGATCGAGACTATACTTCCAGAAAGTACTGATTAAAAGAACCATAATTATTACACCAAAAAACATACAGGCGCTAATAAAAGAATATATTGCTTTTTTCATTAAGTATTCCAACAATTGTGATTTAACAATAACATGCCAGCTAATCTAAAACAAATCTCCAAACTTTCCTAGCAAAATTTTATCTTATTCGTAACTTATTTCTCATTTTGCCGGAGTCTTTTAACATCATTTCAGCTTAGCTGATATTTTCTCTGCAATCTCGGCATATGCTTTTGCATAAGGGCTATCTGGTTTAGCATAAACAATCGGCGTTCCTTGGTCTGAATTTTCTCTGATAGAAATATGCAGAGGAATTTCTCCCAAGAAATCAACCCCCATTCCTTTTGCCGCAGCCGCCGCTCCTTCATGCCCAAATATATCTGCTCTTGTACCACAGCTTTCGCATATATAATAGCTCATGTTTTCTATCACACCCAAAATCGGCACATTCACCATTTTGAACATATTTACGCCTTTAATCGCATCAATCAATGCAATATCCTGAGGGGTCGAAACAATAACCGCACCGGCCAGCTTCATTTTCTGCGACATCGTAATCTGAATATCTCCTGTTCCCGGAGGCATATCTAAAACCATAACATCAACATTTTTCCAATTAGTCTGTGTTATCAACTGCTCTATTGCCTGTGCGGCCTTAATCCCTCGCCACACCAATGGCTGCGACTTATCAACCAGCGCACCGATAGACATCGCCTGAATCCCCATATGCCTAAACGGCTCAAAAGTTTTGCCGTCAAAAGTAATCGGCGCCACATCATCAACCCCCAACATAACCGGTATTGAAGGCCCATAGATATCAGCATCAAACAAAGCCACATTCACCCCTTGGTTAGCCAGTGCCAATGCCAAATTAACCGCTGTAGTAGATTTTCCCACACCGCCTTTACCTGACGCAACCGCAATAATTTTTTTCACATTTTTAATATCCCACTTATCAAATGTCGGGGTCATTGGCTCTGCTTTTTTATTACCTGTATAAACAATAGACACTTTTTCAACATCTTCTTGTTTCATCAGTTCATCTTGAAGAGCCTTTTCTTTAACCTCGTCAAAGCTGTCACTCTTTAATGTAACAATCGCTCTGCCTTTAAAGACTTTTGCGCTTTCAATCTCTTCATCATTAAAATATTTTTTCACTATATCAGTAATCATCTTAAGCCCTGTTGATAGTTTCATCACTAATTGAATTAGAATTATATCTATATTATATTTACTTTCAACACAACAAAAAGTTAAAGGAAAAACTGATGACAAAAGTTCAAGGCCCATGGGGCGGCGCAGATGAAACTCCTTGGGGAGACGCACACACCGCAACACAAAAACCTAAAAAAGTTGTTCAAATGCCAAAAGTTGCCACCTCTGATGATTCTCAAGACGGTGGTTTCAAAGTTAAATGGATTATACTTGGTCTGTTGGCATTGTGGCTTGCTTCCGGCTTTTATCAGGTTCAACCTGCCGAGCAAGGAGTTGTCTTGCGCTTTGGTGCTTATGCCTACACCACCGAGTCCGGCCTCCGTTATCACCTTCCTTACCCTATTGAGAATGTTGAAAAAGTAAACATCACTGCCGAGCGAAGCATCACCTTAGGTGTTACTAATAACTCTAGTGACTTTAACTCCTTCACAGAAAGCCACATGCTTACCGGTGACGAAAACATCGTTGACATCAACCTCACTGTTGTATGGAAGATTAAAGACGCCAAAGATTATTTATTCAGCATGCGCGAACCTGACCAAACCGTACGCGTAGCCGCTCAGTCTGTCCTCCGCGAAATTATTGGCCAATCACAAATGCAATCAATCATCACTGGCGACCGTGGTAAAGTTGAGGATGACACTAAAGAAGAACTTCAAAATTTATTAAACAGCTTCAACTCAGGCATCCACATCGTCCGCGTAAAACTTCAAAAGGCCGACCCTCCAAAACAAGTTGTTGATGCATTTAACGAAGTACAGCGCGCCCGCGCCGATATGGAGCGTTTTAAGAACGAGGCCGAAGCCTACCGCAACGAGATTCTTCCTCAGGCTCGCGGTGAAGCTGCCCAAATAACCCAAAACGCCGAAGCTTATAAAGAAGCCGTAATCAAAAAAGCTCAAGGTGATGCTGATCGTTTTACATCTGTCTACCAAGCTTATAGACAAGGCCGCGAGGTAACTATCAAACGCCTATATCTCGAGACCCTTGAAAACGTGCTTAGCAAATCCAACAAAACAATTATTGATCCGTCATCTAAAGGGCAGAATGTTTTGCCTTTGTTGAACGTGAAATAGGAGTATATGAAATGAAAGTTAGTAAATCTCAAACCTATTTAATCGTCACTGCTCTTATAATAGTATT
>JAISFX010000015.1 GCA_031263385.1 Lactobacillus sp. | reverse complement strand
ATAAATCTTAGGGATTGACTCCAGATCAATACACTCATTGGCCTCATGTGTATGTTTGTAATTAACCCCAAACCCTGCAATAGTGTCGATTCCATTTAATGCAAACAAATTCCCCACATTTGAAGGGCCTGAAACCTCACTCTTTATATCAAAGCCGGCGTTTTTAACGGCTTCTTCCATAATCTTTCTGATTTTAGAATTTTTGCTCAGCATATATGCAGGCCAACTCTCATACTTATTAATTTTTACCCCGCCGTCAAACTGCTTTGCGGTTTCCTTCAAAAGTTTCTCTGCCTGTTTTTCTTTAAAATCAAAAGTAGTTCTGATATCAACATTCACTTCCACCAAATCAGGAATAATCCCAAACAATTGACCTCCATGAATAGCTGTAACACTAAGCTTAGGCGAAATCGGATATTTAACAACATCAACTTTCGGAAGCTTTAACTTGGCAATAAACTCACATGCTTTCAAAATCGCATTATCATGGTTAACTCTCTTAGTGCCGGAATGGTCTGTTGTGCCATAAACTTTCGCCACTGCCCTATAAAAGCCTCTACTCCCAATAACAATTTTCTCACACCCCGGATACCCGATTATAACCCCGTCTGCTTTAGGATATTTATCAATAAAAGCCTTTGTTCCATTAAACAATCCGGTATGTTCATCTGCATCAAAATAAAATATCAGGTTGTTTTTACCTTTTTTATTGACCAACTCCTCTAATATCTTCAAAAAAATCGCAGCCCCAGCTTTTCCGTCGGCCGCACCTCGGCCATACATCCATCCTTTTTTAACAACCGGCTTAAAAGGGTCTGTATTCCAAGCTTCAATATTCCCGATTAATGCTGTATCTAAAACTGCATTAAAAACATACGTCGGTGCTTTAGAATTGTTTTTAATTTCAACGACCAAACCCACATTCTTATTACCGCGCCTAAGCATTTTATGAGCGATTTTCTTTTTTAAAAGACGCTTCTCAAGATAAACCAAAACACCGTCAGCATCGTCCACTCCGCCTTGTGACGGAATAGAAACCAAATCTGCAATAATTTTCTCTATCTCTTTCATTACCATTATCCCTGATAGATATTCGCTTCGCCGTTAAAATCTAGCAGCGCAGCTTTTGCCGGAACATTTATGTCTCTGCCACCATAATTAAAGACATGTTCTTCATCGGCAACATTCACTGCACAAACAACTTTATCGCCATCCAATTCTCTCTCAAAAGCATAAAACTCGTTAGTAAGCTTTACCTCTCGATAACTTCCATAACAAAATACCCTGTGGCTGTAATAAACGCTACACAAATTCTGAATATGCTTCGTTAAATCTGTATATTCAATATCTTGCATCTCAGGCCTTAAGGCTTTGTCTCCACTTTTTTTATCACCCTCAATACCATATTCACTTCCTGCATAAACACAAGGAATCCCCGGTAGCGCAAACATCATTGTATAAATAAGCTTCAAATCTCTTTTGTCTTTTAAGATTGTAGCTATCCTGCTCACATCATGGTTATCAACAAACATAAACAAATGCTTATCGCGATATAAGTTCTGCTGGCGATTAATTGAGTGCGCAATCTCAAACATATTCCTTGTGTTAAAGCTAGAGAACATACCCTTATAACATTCATAGTTTGTCACGCTGTCCAACATATCATCATTAAGCCACTGGTTATAATCCCCGTGCAGTGTCTCGCCCATAAGCCAAAAATCTTCCTTCACACTTCTCACAAGAGTGTGCAGCCCTTTTATAAAATCATTCTCCAAACAATATGCAACATCAAGCCTCAGGCCGTCAATCCCGTAGTCATCAATCCAGCCTTTTACTGCACCCAAAATATGCTCTTTAACCTCTGGGTTGGTAAGATTAAGCTTCACCAAATCAGAGCACCCTTCCCAGTCTTTATAAATAAAGCCGTCATTGTATTGATTGTCTTTGTCCCACTTAATATAAAACCAATCTTTATATTTAGAATTTTGCTTATTGTTTTTAACATCAACAAAAGGCTTAAAATCTCTGCCCACATGGTTAAAAACCCCGTCAAGCACAACTCTTATCCCTGCTTCATGAAACTTGGCGCACAGCCTCTTAAAATCTTCCTTATCGCCCAGTCGTTCATCAACCATATAATAATCTGCTGTGTCATAACCATGCGCTGTTGATTGGTTAATCGGCCCCAAATAAACCGCATTAAACCCCAAATTTTTAATACTCTCTACCCTGTCGGTAATTTTATTGATGTCATGAGAAACCTTCCCTGAAAAAGCATTTTTTTCAGGAGCACCGCAATACCCTAAAGGATATATATGATAGAACAAACTCTCATCAGCCCACATCGCAAATCTCCTTAAACATCTTTAACAAATTTACCACATCTTTACTAAAATCCAATCACAAAATAAAAAGACCCACTATAATTGCGGGTCTTTTTACTTAATTAAGCCTCAAACTACCAAGAATACCTAAAGCCTAGGTTTCCTGACAAAGACTGTATAACAGAACCTTTCTCATACATCATCTGACCATACATTGCCCAGCTGTCATTAAACTTCATGTTTAGTCCTCCTCCAACTTCTAAAGAAGCTCCCTTCAAGTCAGAACGGTAATGAGCATCATCAAAAGTCACATTTGTTTTACCATGAAACTCTTGAATACCGCCAACCTGCACATAAGGCTCTGCAATAATTCCGTTTTCAAATGCCTTTTTATATCCTGCCATTAAAGATATTTTTCCTGTATAGCTGTTTGTGTCACCATATCTTATATTGTCCCCAAGGTTAGACTTAAAGCTTTTTGCATTAGAATATGCATACATAAACTCAACCCTTGGCTCCCAAATCCACATACTGGAATCATCTATACAAGCCCTAAATTGCTTTCCGATTTCCACGCTGTATGCAGTTATATACCTGTCTGGTTTATATCTCATAGATGTTCCGTCAGGGTTATAGGATGTCAGCTTAAAATTTGACCAAAAGTTACGAACTATTGCATCAACAAATAAGCCGCTTTCGTGCATCCATGTTGCATAAGCACCCACACTCGGAGACCTTGATATTCCTTCACCATCCCTCGCCCCATTTCCATAATGGTTACGAATTTCATCAATATAAGTAAAACCAATAGCAGCTCCCACAAACAATTTTGACTCATCAAAATGAAACTTCCAGTCATAACCTGCCTCCGTTCCATAAACATTCATCTTCGCATGAGTTTTATCATCTATATGTAAGTTCTTACCATGTCCTCTTATCCACAAACCGTTGTGGTGCTCAGGGTTTTCTTCTCTCAATTCGCCCATACGCTTCATCAAAGCATTCATACCGGACTTCATTGCCCCAATTACAGAAGGCGGCTCGTTAGCAGTCCCTCTTGCTGCATTACTTAAAAGACCTTTATTGCGCAAATACAATGACTGCTCACTGGCATCACTCCTCGTCCCCTGTGCCAGTTGATAAACCCACGCACCCGCATGAAGCTCTCCACCTGCCAAAGAAAAAGACCCTGAGCCTATGATTGCCCCATTGATAGCCTCCACAACTTGAATACCGTTTCCATTAGTGGGCATTCCCGGGCCGCCATTGTTTGTAAACTGCAAAATAGTATTGCTTGAAACATTACCCCCATCAATCACAATCTTATCAGTCGGAGAACTCTCGTTACCCAAATATGTGTTCATATAAATTGTGTTCCCATTTCCGGTATAATTGTTCAATGTTAGAGTGTTATATCCTGAGCTGATAGAACGCATATCAATATCATAACTCCCCGCATTTAACGTTGTTATATTTGAAGATTCATACATATACCAACTGCTGCCTGAATTCAAATTAAGCGTAGATGTCGCAGTATCTGCCGTAACGATATTTCCTGTTATTATAGAATCAGTAACG
>JAISFX010000069.1 GCA_031263385.1 Lactobacillus sp. | reverse complement strand
AGAGCGCAAATATAAGCAAGGTTGAAGTTGTACACCACGAAGTAAATAATTATATTTTGTTTGGTAAATCTTGCGTTTATGTGTATGGAAAGTAGATACATATAAGTTGTTTTGAAAGAGGGCGAGCATATAGAATCGCCCTCTTTTTTTATCTTCGCTAAGCGAATCCCATAAATGCTTTTGGGGAGTTTAAAAATTATTTTTAATGCTTAGATTCTTAACATTATGTTTAGAAAGTTGAGTCAGAGTGAGGCTATTAGCTATCGGACCAGTGCATGTTTTGTGCTGTCCGGTTTCGAATAAACTTTAATATTATCATTAATTATAAAAGGAATCGATAAGATGAAGATGATAAAAAATTTTGGCAGGTTTTCGTTTGCACTCCTGCTGAGTTTGGGAATGTTTGCAGGTAATGCTGCGGCTTCCGAAATTGATTTGAATATTCCGCTATTGGATGTTGATTATAATATATTTGGGGTTGCCATTACGGGATCTCAAATTTTATTTTATGGTTTAACGATTTGTATCTTGGGTATGCTGTTTGGCGGCTATGAGTTTTGCAAGATAAAAAAAATGCCGGCACATAAGTCTATGCTGGCAGTATCAAGCACAATTTATGAGACATGCAAAACATATATGAAACAGCAAGCCAAGCTTTTGCTGCTTTTGGAATTGTTTATTGCAGCATGTATTTTTTATTACTTCTTCTACCTAAACGGTACTCCGCTTTTGAAAGTGCTTAATATTCTTTTGTGGTCAGTGCTGGGTATTATGGGTTCATTTTTAGTATCATGGTTTGGTATGAGGATTAATACTTATGCAAACTCACGTACAGCATTTGCATCATTAAAAGGTAAAGCCTATCCGGTTATGTCATTGCCGTTGCGTTCAGGAATGTCTATCGGCGTGCTTTTGATATGTGTTGAATTGGTAATGATGATTTTTATTTTATTGTTTATTCCTCGTGACAATGCCGGTGCATGTTTTATCGGTTTTGCAATAGGTGAGTCTTTGGGGGCTTCTGCTCTTCGTATTTGCGGTGGTATTTTTACTAAGATTGCAGATATTGGTGCAGACTTGATGAAGATTATTTTTAAGATTGATGAGGACGATGCCAGAAACCCGGGTGTGATTGCCGACTGTGTGGGCGATAACGCAGGTGATTCTGTTGGGCCTACTGCTGATGGTTTTGAGACATATGGTGTGACCGGTGTGGCACTGATTACGTTTATTGTTCTTGCAGCAGGAATGTTTTATGACCCTGACGGCGAGTTGGTGCTGATGTCAGACGGTATTGATATTCAGGCAAGATTGATTGTATGGATATTTACAATGCGTTTGCTGATGATTGCGACATCTGTAATATCATACTGGGTTAACGGGTTCTTCTCATGGTTATGCTTTAGAAACAAAAAATCTTTTAACTTTGAGACGCCTTTAACATCATTAGTATGGGTTACTTCATTGCTATCTATCGCAATGACATTTGGTGTGTCATATGTAATGGTTGGTGATATGGGTGAAGATTTGTGGTGGAAGCTTTCAACTATTATATCTTGTGGTACATTTGCGGCAGCGATTATCCCTGAATTTACCAAGATATTTACATCTTCAAAATCTAAGCATGTTCAAGAGATTGTGAATGCGAGCCGCGAGGCAGGTGCTTCATTGAACATTATTTCCGGTATTGTGGCAGGAAACTTCTCTGCATTCTGGAAAGGTTTAGTGATGCTTGGTCTAATGGCAGTAGCATATTTTGCATCGCTCGAGGGTTTGAGTGAGTTGATGGTTTATCCTACAATATTCGCTTTTGGTCTGGTAGCATTTGGTATGCTTGGTATGGGGCCTGTTACTATTGCTGTAGACAGCTATGGCCCGGTTACTGACAATGCACAGTCTGTTTTTGAGCTTTCTCAGATTGAACAAGAGAAAGATATCTCTAAAGAGATTAATAAAGAGTTCGGCTTTAAGCCAGACTTCAAAAAAGGTAAGCAACTGCTGGAGGAAAATGACAGCGCAGGAAACACATTTAAAGCTACTGCAAAGCCTGTTCTTATCGGTACTGCTGTGATTGGTGCAACAACAATGATTTTCTCTATAATATTGATGTTGAACCTTGAGCTTAATCTTTTGGATGCAAATGTATTGTTTGGCCTGATTTTGGGCGGAGCAATAATATATTGGTTCTCTGGTGCTTCTATGCAGGCGGTGTCAACTGGTGCGTATAGGGCGGTGGCTTATATCAAAAAGCATATTAAGCTTGATGGTAAAAAGGCAGCATCTTTGAAGCAGTCAAAAGAAGTGGTGCAGATTTGTACTGTGTATGCACAAAAGGGTATGATTAATATCTTTATTGTGATTTTCTCTTTCACAATTGCATTTGCATGTTTTGATGCTCATTTGTTTGCAAGTTATCTGATTTCTATCGCGATATTTGGCTTGTTCCAAGCGTTGTTTATGGCTAATGCCGGCGGTGCGTGGGATAATGCTAAGAAAGTGGTAGAGGTAGACTTGAAGCAAAAAGGCACTCCTTTGCATGATGCCGTAGTGGTTGGTGACACAGTTGGTGATCCATATAAGGACACATCATCTGTTGCGCTTAACCCAATTATCAAATTTACAACTTTATTCGGGCTTCTTGCTGTTGAGATGGCAGTTGCGGCTCCGCGTTGTGTGTCTTTGAGCGCAGGCGTGGTGTTCTTTGTGATAGGGTTGTATTTTGTATGGCGTTCTTTCTATAGAATGAGAATAGAAGGCGTTGCAAAGAAATAACTACTTTGTTATGAAGTTGAAAAGAGGCTTGAGAAATCAGGCCTCTTTTTATTTTATTGACAAAAAACTTTTTTTTGTGTAAATTAGGGGCTACAAAATTAAGTCTATTAAATTATATTGCCAAAGAGTGAGATGTTTTTACTGCATTAGCGGGATTGAGACATTTTTTTTCAGCATCTTACTTAAATTAAACTTTATCCCTTTTGATATAACGTGTTTATATTAAGGCATAAAGTTCCCTGCGTTAGCGGGATTGATACACATTTACAGTTCATCGTTTTGGTTGGAACCTTAATCTCTTTTGATGTAACTGGTTTTACATTAAGACATTAAGGTTCATTTGGTCCAGTAGTTCAGTTGGTAGAACGTCTCCCTTTCATGGAGATAGTCGCCGGTTCGAGTCCGGTCTGGTCCGCACTTCGAAAGAAGTAACCATATAAGAAGTAAATTTTAGAAGAGGCCTTAGTCGTGATGACCAGGGCCTCTTACCGTTTCTACTTTAGAATTTTACGTTATTTAGGATTTTTTCAAGGTATTCATTTTTATAAGCAATGTTTGTTTTAGGCTTTAGCTCTTCAGCTAAGGTATGGTAATAAATTATCGAGAACAGACGGATAGAACCGGTCAGTCCAAGATTTTGGTTCTTTTGATTTTCAATAGATTCAATCAATTTGTTGCGGGAGATACGTTCTCTTTTGCACACACCTTCAAGTGCCACCCACTCGCTGTTGCATAGTCTTACGCTTGTTCTGCGTTTGTTTATGATAACTACTTTACTTTTTAACTGTGACATTTGCCAAATACAACTTTAGGGTTAATAACAAAACACAATGCAATTATATGTCTTAAAACTTAAAATACAATTAAAAAGTTAAGTTGGCGGCGTATTTCTCGCAACGCTATAATGTGTTATATATGCAATATATAAGAGATTATGGCGGCTAGCAATGCTTTGCGAGCTAATTAATTGGAAATGTGTGCTTTATATATTTTATGCTTAGGTTGTGCAAATCGAGGTAAAAGTTTGTGAAAATATAGTGGGATGTGCTTTATTTTATAAATTTTGTCCAAAAAAGGTATTGCGTAGGTGTTTTTTTTGTGCTATATTGCGAAAGATTTCAGTATTATTTTAAGAAATCAATTAATATAGTTAATAATTAAAAACATACATAAAAATGGAAACAGCTATCATTTTCGCATGGCTTACTTGGGCTCTTAGCCTTTTGTCATGTGGTTCCGTTTTACTAGCGCGTCATTATTATGACGAGCTAGGTTTTGACGACTTCTTTCGGGTAAAACCGAAGATGCTCGTTGGCGCATTTCTCCCACTTGCGGGAGAACTCCTCCTCCGTTATATTTTCGGGGGAACGTTTTCAATTTCGCTCTGGAGCCTTATTCCTGCTGCTCTTTACACCCTTTGCCTTAACACATATTGGATATATGCTATGGAAAAGGGAGAATGGTATAAGAGAGAAAACTGGAGCAAGGCCTATAAACACTGGCTTCGTGTCAGTTTTGTAGGGTTTGTTGCAGCTCTTGGACTGGCCACATATGTTGTTTATTATCTCGTTGGTGGGATTATAGATAACCTATATGGCTTTATTGCGGCGGTTATTACGTTTTTAATTGGCGCAGCTATTCTTTACTCACGTAGGGGATTGTTGAGGCAATTAGAGCATATACGTGATGCTCGCCCAAGAGAAGTATCTCAACCCAAGCCTTTATTCAAAATCCTCGAAGATGAGGATGATGATGATAAAGAAGAGGTTGTGGTTGTGAAGGGGCCTGGCTTCTTTAGTAGAGTTTTTGCACGTGTTGCTAGCGCGTTTGCTGCAATGGTGCTGTTTTTCTTCCGTAAAG
>JAISFX010000103.1 GCA_031263385.1 Lactobacillus sp. | reverse complement strand
AAAAAAACAAACTCCAACCGCCTGAGAGAACTTGATATGTATGTAACCCTAGAGCCTTGCACCATGTGTACGGCAGGGGTCTCTTTCGCCAGAATCAAAAACCTCTATTTTGGTGCTTATGATAAAAAAGGCGGAGCAGTTACAAATGGGGTCAAGTTTTATGACAGCTCTTCTTGCCATCATAAACCAAATGTCGAAGGCGGTATAATGGAGGAAGCCTGCTCTCAATTGCTGAAAGATTTCTTTAAATCAAAAAGAACTAAGCCATAATTTATTAGATGTCATTTGCAGTTGCAGGGGCTCCACGCTTTAGCATAACCTCTGGCGCCTCAATACCCAACAAATCAAGCATTAGCACTAATATATCTCTTGTAAGCTTAGCAATTTTCAAACGAGATTGTGCAATCTCTGCACTTTCTGCATCTTTAATCGGAGACGCATTATAAAAGCTCGAGAAACTCTGCGCCAGATTATAAGTATAATCAGAAAGCACACTAGGCTCTGTCTCGTTAACTGCGCGGTTAACCGCATTATTAAGCTGCATAATCTTCAAAGCCAAATCGCGCTCTTCTTTATTTGTAATAACAAAAGTAGTGTTGTCACTAATAGAATTTGAGCCTGTTTCGGCAGATTTTCTCAAAATAGAATTAATACGCGCAATGGCATATTGAATATATGGACCGGTTTTACCTTCAAACTTTGCAAAATCATCAAGCTCAAACACATATCCTGATGCAATATTATTTTTCAAATCCTGAAACTTAATTGCGGCAATCGCTACCTGATTAATCAGATTATCAATGTATCCTTTGTTGTATTCTTCTGAAGGCTCTGGCATAGATTCGGCAACCTTGTCTTTAGATAAATCAATCAAATCAGAAAGGTTCATCACTCCGCCATCGCGTGTCTTAAAAGGTTTTCCGTCAGCACCGTTAACAGTGCCGAACCCTACGTGTTTTAATTTAACACTGGGTGCAATTCCCAGTTTTTCAGTAGCCTCAAAAACCTGTTCAAAATGAAAATTCTGACGTGCATCGGTAAAATATATAATCTCTTGCGCCTTAAGGTCTCTGACCCTCATTAAAATTGTTGCAATATCGGTTGTATGATAAGTATATCCGCCGTCAGACTTTTGCAAAATAACCGGAGGCTTAGGCTTGTTGCCTTCATCCAAACGGATAATGTATGCCCCATCGTCATGCTCTAATATCCCTTTGCTTTTTGCAATCTCCAAAATCTCTGCACAAATTTCATGAACGTCGCTTTCACCAAGAAAAAGGTCAAAGTGCACATCCAGCCTTTCGTAGTTTTCTTTCACATCAGCAACAGATGCATCTCTTATATATTGCCATATTTTGCGATATTTCTCGTCGCCATCTTGGAGCTTTGCAGTAACTATACGCGCATTTTCGCGGGCTTTATCATCTTCTTTACAGATAGCGCTGGCTTTTTTATAAACATTTGTAATCTCTTGAACATTTAGTGCAAAAGCATCGATTCCTTCATTTTCAATTTCGGCAATAATCATGCCCATAGGAGTTCCCCAGTCACCTAGGTGAACATCTGATGTAACATTGTTTCCGGCAAACCTCATAAGCCTCTGAACAGATTCTCCGATAACTCCTGAGCGCAAATGCCCCACATGCATTGCCTTGGCAACGTTAGGGCCGCCAAAATCTAAAATCACATTTAATGGGCTTGGGTTATTGTTTACGCCAAACTTTTTGTCAGCGGCAATAGTGTTTATGTTCTGAGCAATAAAGCCACTGCTTAGAGAAACATTTATAAAACCCGGACCATCAATACTTATTTTTTCAAAATCTTCATCAAACTTGAGGTTCTCAACAATGTTGGTCGCAATCTCGCGAGGGTTTTTGCCCAAAGGTTTAGCAAGTGCTAAAGCCCCATTGCACTGGAAGTCGCTCAAATCAGGACGGTCAGAGCCTTTTACTGTTGCAAATTTTGTGTCATATCCAAGCTTGTCAAAAGCTTTTTCAAACTTAAAATTAATTACTTCTTCAATACTCATGGTTTTGCCTTATTTTTCACACTGAAAATATACATGGTTAGGGATTAAAAGTTTGCAGGTAAAGACTGTCTGCTTAATAGGGGTTGCCTTAGTTCCTGTCCCATGCTTTTTACATTCTTCATCAGCAAGATTTTTAACTTCTTCATAGCTTGCCGTCATTATGTTGTAGCATATTGCAGGCTTTTCAGGAGTAGATTCTCCAACATATAGCTCTTCTTCTGTTTTTGCTCCGGCTTCTCTTCTGCGGTCAACAAAGGGGTCAAGAAGAGAGCACCCTCCGACCGATAAAAGCACCAAAATCAACATAAACCTGTACAAACTGATATCTCCAAGCTCAATTTCGTTAAAACGTTTATATATGAATAAATGAAAAATGACAACTGATATTTATGGCTCTGGCAAATCACATTTGAGGTTTTTCTACTCAGCAAACCTATTTTTGCTCAAATCACATTTGTAATGTGGCAAGTGTCATGTATGTAGCAATATAAGCCATAATAACTGTTAGCCACATAGCAAGCTGAACGTCTCTGTCTGCCGCTTTGGCAGAAGCTCAGCGCCTAACAAACCTATTTTTGTTCAAATCACATTTGTAACAAAAGTTTCACACGCAAGCTCCGACTCTTATGCTATATTCTTCTCAGATTTTATAAGACAGGACCCCTATAGAAATGAAAATATTCTTCTTATTCATA
>JAISFX010000038.1 GCA_031263385.1 Lactobacillus sp. | reverse complement strand
GCTAATTTGCTGAATGATACAGAGAGCTTGTTTGATACTATTGAGTTGCCAACCTCTTTGACAGGCGGTGTTTCAAAGGTGTTTATGTCTTGCCAGAGTATTGATAGGGTTGAAGATGTTGAAGGTGGTAAGCTTCATGAAGATTCTATTTTGCTGGGTGTTTATGTAAATGATAACGACCATGATAACTGGTTGTATATTGCTAAGGCTGCGCTTTATAAATAGGGCATTGTTTAAAACGCAAAAATCGGAACGGAAGGTGTGCAATCCTTCGGCTCCGATTTTTGTTTTTGTTAGCGCGTTGTTTAGAGGCTGTATGTTTTTATACATTCTCTAAAAAGCTTAATCCGCTTAATTCGCCGCTCATATAATATCTGACACAAAGTGTCGTCAGATATTATATGAGGAAATCTTTTTGTGTTTTCATCAAAAGCTTTTTGCTCCTTTGGGAGGATAGCATTTAGCTTTATGAACTCATGTTTTAAGTCTTCCTCATTATGCAGGCAGATTTTAGCCTGATTACCGTAGTTCTTTTTTATCCAAGAGATAGTTCTATCCGCTAAGAAGAAGCGGGCAATGTTGTTTGGCCACCATCCTTTTCCTAAAAGGATGTCTAAGGTGACAACATTTATTTCTCCGGTAGCTAGCCATGCATGAAGGTAGCTGCTGGCGGTGAGGGTTAGATACTGGTTTTCACCATTATCTTTATTGTCCGAATACCTAAATATCTGATAGAGAAGTTCGGTAACTTCTTCCGGCATTTCCAGATATTTATCCAGAAAGTTTTTGCCCAGCATTTTTTCACCTTCGGAAATTCCTTGGATTGGTGATTTGCGGTTTTTCAAATGTTTTTCAACGCGTTTTTCAAAGGTTGCTGCTAATTCGAGGCAGGCCTTTTTTTCATTTATTTTTTCATCCATAATTAAAAAAAATTTTTATTAAACAATAATTATTAAACATCTCATTAGAATAGACAAAAAACAAGGTCTTGGCAAGAGTTAAATATAAAAAAATTAGAAAAATTTAAACGATTGGCGTTTATAATCGGCTCAGACGGCATATATAAATGCATATATAGAAAATATGTGAGCAACTTTAGGTGTTTGGTTATGAAGAAATTTATTAAAATAGTGGTGGCTTTGGTGGTTTTGGCAGGGATTTATTTCTGGTTTTCAGGAGATAAATCTAACAAAGATATTTATACTACAACCAAGATTGTTAGAGGTGATATTGTAGAGAGAATTACTGCTTCGGGTATTATTAACCCGATATCAACCATTAATATTGGTACGCAGGTTTCGGGCACAATTAGGCAGATATATGTTGATTATAATACCCCTGTGAAAAAGAACCAGATTATGGCACAGATAGACCCATCATTGTTTGAGGCTACTGTTGCCCAAAGAAGAGCCGCCTTGAATGTGGCTAAGGCTCAGGTCGAGGTGGTTAAAAACGATATAGAATTTAACAAGAAACATCTGGACAGAATTAAAAAACTTAATACATCAAAATATTCGGCTGACAAAGAGTTGGAATCTGCTGAGAGAGATTATAGGAACTCTGTGGTTCAGCTTGATTTGCAAAGGGCACAGGTTAAGCAGGCAGAGGCCTCATTGCAAACGGCTGAGATTGATTTGAAATATACAAGGATAGTTTCTCCGGTTGATGGAATTGTGATATCTAAAGAAGTTGAAGTTGGGCAGACTGTGGCGGCAAGCTTCCAGACACCAACGCTATTTAATGTGGCAGAGGACCTTACAAAAATGGAGATATCAGCATCTATTGTTGAGGCAGATATTGCTAAGGTTAAAGAAGGGCAGATTGTAGAGTTTAATGTTGATAGCTTTCAGGATGAAATATTCTACGGTATTGTGACACAGGTTCGTAATGACCCAATAACCGTGCAAAATGTGGTTACTTATGATGTTATTATCGAAATTAATAATACTGATTTGAGGCTTAAGCCGGGAATGACCGCGAATGTATCTATTATCACAGCAGAGAAGGCAGATGTTTTGCTTGTGCCTAATCAGGCATTGCGTTTTTATGTGCAAGAGACCGATGGTACTATTAAGAGATATAAAGATAAAGGTCTTTGGGTGTTTGAGGATGGTAAGTTGAAGAGAATCCCCATACGCACAGGCGTTTATGATGAAGAAAAATCAGAAGTGATATCTGATAAGCTTAAAGAAGGGATGTCTGTTATTTTGGAGAAAAAGGCATCGGGGGCAAAAAAAAGTAATGTGAGGATGAGACTCTAGCCCGAGCGTCGGGTGCGACCCAAACGTTAGGTGCGACCCAAACGTCGGATATATGAAGTAGATGTAATACGCTTAACTCAAAATTGTTAAGCCAGATAAAGTGGGATGAACGAGGGATATGCCATTAATTGAAATTAAAGATTTGCGCAAAAGCTATCATATGGAGAAGATGAGTCTTGAGGTGCTAAAGGGAATTGATTTAGAAGTAAATCAAGGCGAATTTGTGGCAATTATGGGGCCGTCGGGTTCCGGTAAATCTACAATGATGAATATTTTGGGCTGTTTAGATGTGTTATCAACCGGCAGTTATCATCTCGACGGGATGAATGTGTCTCATCTGGATTCTGACCAGTTGGCAGAGGTTCGTAATAAAAAAATCGGGTTCGTGTTCCAAGGTTTTAATTTGCTTTCAAGGACATCTGCAGTTGAGAATGTGGAGTTGCCGATGGTTTATGCCGGTGT
>JAISFX010000027.1 GCA_031263385.1 Lactobacillus sp. | reverse complement strand
TTTAGAATCGCAAGTAATGAGGGCAAAAACCCTAATGAGCCTATGGCGATTGCTATTGCAAACTGGTCAAGAGACCTACAAAACGGTCTTCCGTTTTCAGATGCTCTTAAAGGATGGGCGCCTGACCGAGAAAGACTGATGCTTTCCGTTGGTGACGTTTCTAACCTTGAAGAAGCATTGTTAAACCTTATTAGGGTGGCCGAGGGTTCTACTAAGATGATACGTCCGATTATCGGTGCGATTGCGTATCCGGCGTTTCTGTCGATGCTGACTGTATTGATTATTTATGGTATCGGTGTGTACATGGTGCCGCCGATGATTGAGGCTGCTCCAAACGTGATGTGGAGAGGAATGTCTAGAACACTGGTTAATTTATCGAGTTGGATTAAAGACTATTGGTTGGTTGCCTTCTCTATTATCCCAACAGTGATGCTGATAATATATTCTACTGTGGGTATATGGACCGGTAAGGTTAGGGCTTTTATTGATAGAATTCCACCTTGGTCATTGTATAAAATCTTCGTGGGTATCAGCTGGCTTTTGGCGCTTTCTGCGCTTGTAAAAGGCGGTACACCTGTTTCTACCGCAATGAGAGCATTAAAACGTGATGCAAGTAAATATTTGCAAGAAAGAATCGACAAGGCTTTGATATATATCGGTGAAGGTGACAACCTTGGACAAGCTTTATACAAGACAGGGCTAGAGTTTCCTGACAAAGAAATTATTGCTGACTTAAAGATTTATTCTGAGTTGGATAACTTTGAAGAAGCATTGGAGAATCTGGCTAATGAATGGCTGGATGAGTCCGTTTATGTGATTGAGAACAAAGCATCTATCCTGAACATGGTTGCGATATTGGCCGTTGCCGGCGTGATTGCATGGGCAGTTATGGGTGTGTTCGACATGCAAGACCAAATCACCAGCGCGATGGGTATTGGATAATGACGAAAGCAAGACGTATAAAATATTCTTTTTTGGCTGTTTGCGCATTAATATTTTTAGTAATATTAGGGGTCATTTTATCAGGCCCGAGCAAAGGTGTTAAGGTTGCCGCAAGTGACCTGAAAGAGCTGAGTACGATGATTAGAAGCCATTATCAGAATCGTCCAGGGTATTGGGGTTTGAACACCGATGTTGTTCTGATTAACAAAATTGCTCCACTAAAAATGCTGAAAGATGCTAAGCTTATTTCAGGAACAGGAAGAGTGATGATAGGAAGTGGAGCAAACGGCGAGATTATTATGCCTGGGGAAAAGACCTTTGATGTCACATTCAAAGATTTGAACTTTAAAGACTGTGTTGATTTGGTCAGCTTTAAGTTCAAAGAAGAGCATTATCTGGGGTTGATGAATATAAAAATTGTTAACGACAAAGGTGAAACATTATTTGATTGGGGTGGAGAAAACAATATTCCAGCAGAGAAAGCTACTGCAAAGGAAGCGTGCTCTGATAAAAATGATGTGGTATGGAGTTATGAGTAAAAAAACGATTTCTTGTTTAGAGATTGTTAATGTTTTTGGGTTACATTTTACAGTAGAAATTTTTTTTGGAGAAATAAGATGAAAATTTATAAAAGTGAACAAAGTGGACGTTCAATGGTGGAAATGCTTGGTGTGTTAGCTATTATCGGTGTGTTATCAGTAGCTGGTATCGCAGGATATTCTAAAGCTATGGCTAAATATAAGTTAAGTAAAACTACTGACCAAGTTTCTATGATTGTGGCAAACATCAGAACTTTGTATTCAGGACAGAGAAACTATTCAGGTTTGGCTACTGACAGCGTAGTTAGCTTCGGTGTTATTCCTTCTGAGATGGTTAATGGAGACAAAGTTATGAACGCATTCGCCGGTGAGGTTACTTTCGGTACATCTCCGGTTAATAACGTTGCTGACCTTGCATTTACTGTGAAATTTGCTGGGTTAAACAGAGATGCTTGTGTATCTTTAGCTTCTGCTGACTGGGGTTCAGATTCCTCTTCAGGCTTAGTAAGTATTCAGGTCGGCAGTCAGGCTGCATTGTCAGGCTCAAACCTTCCTGTGTCTCTTGCTAATGCTGCTGCAGGCTGCGATTGCGGAAGTAATGCAACTTGCTCTATCGAATGGACATACTTATAATAATATAAGTAGTAAAGCATGGAATAAAAAATCCCTTGCCCTGCAAAAACATAGGGAAAGGGATTTTTTAATAAGAGGCGGAGGATTTTATGCAAGCTTATAAAAACAACCAGAAAGGGCGTTCAATTGTTGAGATGCTGGGCGTGCTAGCGATAATCGGGGTGCTTTCTGTGGCCGGTATCGCAGGATATGCAAAGGCTATGGAAAAATATAAGTTAAATAAACTTACCGAGCAAATCTCTAATTTGATTTCAAGCATACATATGGCTTATGACACAAAACCAAGCTATGGCGATATCAATAATGACCTGATTATAAGCACGGGCATGGTTCCCGAAGATATGGCCATTGGCACAAGAGAAGATATCATAATAAATGCTTATGGCGGCAGAATTTATGTTGAGCCAAGACAGAACTCCAGAGGTGCCGCTAATGGGGCATTTAGAATCAAAATGGAAGGCCTAAGCAAGAAAGCATGCTTGGCAATGGCAACTACAGAATTTGAAGAAAGCCTTATTAGAGTTGAGATTGACGACCATAATATAACAAAGGATAGCCTACCGGTATCACTTAAAGATGCTGCGGAAGGATGCAAAGACTGCGATAGAACCCCTTGTTTTGTAGCACTTACATATTACTGACAGAAAGGACAATAAATAATGACCAGTGTTAACGATACTTTATTTTGGGATATTTATATAACAAATGAGAAAATAGCATATATCCCTGACAATAAAACAGCTCATGGCCTTGAAATTTTGCAAGCCGATGACTTTGATGAATATTTTGACTTTATGGAAAAGGCATGGGACGGCAAAAACCCAAGTTATTCTATCTTATACAAAGGTCGTCTGTACCGTGTGGAGAGAACCGTCGGTGTTTATGGAATCCAGTACGCGGCCAGAAAAATGCCTTTGGAAATTCCTTCTTTTGCATCTTTAGGTTTCGACCGCAATCTGACTGAGTTTCTGTTAAGCCTTAACAGTGCATCAGGTCTTATTTTATGGTCTGGTCCTACCGGTGCCGGTAAAACAACATCTATCTCATCTCTGTTAAAAGAGTTTTTGAATTATCAGGGTGGATATGCATATACCATTGAGGATCCAGCCGAGATGCCTTTGGATGGCCTTTATAAGTCTGTTTACGGCGGTTTGGGATTGTGTAAGCAGTCTTTGCCACCAGAAGGAGACTGGGGAGGAGGTTTGAAGTCTGCATTGCGTTCTAAGCCTCGTTATATTCTGGTTGGTGAGATAAGAACCCCAGAGACAGCAAGTGAGGTGCTGCGTGCTGCGACATCAGGCCACTTGGTGCTATCAAGTGTGCACGCAAACAATATTGCCGATGCTATTAACTCTGTAGTTAAGTATGCGTCTTCAACATCTATGAGCGAGGAGTTGGCATATGACCTGTTCTCTCGTGGTATGTTGGGCGTTTTACACCAGACACTTTCAGGAACAAGAGACAAAAAGCCAACTACAACATTCCTATTTGCCAACCCTGAT
>JAISFX010000058.1 GCA_031263385.1 Lactobacillus sp. | reverse complement strand
GAGGAATTCTTTTTTCTTTTCAACAATTACGGCCTCTAGCACGCCGGCATCTATCATGGTTTTAATAACCGATGCCGTCACCCCGGCACCTTGGCAGATTTCTGCTCTGGTATAAGGGTATTGTTTTAACAGCTCAATTACTCGCCAACGAGCATCAGAATTTTTTAATTTTGCCTCTGCCAAAGTTTTGCCTGATAGCTTGTAAAGCGTGGTGGTTTGGTTGTCTTCAAAAACACCTTTTACGCTCAAAACCATTTTTAAAACCAGACCCAGCAGCGTTAGGTTATAGCCGGAGACAAACTCGACAAACTTCATGAGTTCTTTTGATAAAGGAGGGAAGCTTATTTTTTCAATAATGGGCTTTATTTTTTTATCATCTAAATTACAGGTTTTGCAGTTTTTCCAGACGATGCCGATTAATTTCTCGCGGCCGAAAGAGACTTTTACTAAATCGCCCAAGTTTATGTCGTCCTCAACCTTATAGTCGAAGACATCGTTAAATGGTAATGGTAGTAAAACTCCTACAATTCGTGACAAAGCATTGCCCCTTTCAATAGGAGATAATATAGAGTAAATCTATTATTGAAACAAGTGTTTTGAAAAGATTATAAAAATAAAGAGACTGACAGGTTAAGTGTCAGTCTCTTTATTGGTATTAGTCGTAGTAATTAGTTTGGTTTTTGTTATAGTTTTTTAAGAGTATTAGAAAGTAGGTTTCTCAGTTTTTCTGTTTCTTTTAATAAATCTTGCTTTTGAGATAGTTCATCTTGGAGCTTTTTGTTTTGTTTGGCTAAGTTCTCGTTTGCGTCTGCCAATTTGTTATTATTAATAACTAATTGATAGATAAGGCAAAGAAGAATTGCAACAAAAACAATTACTGCAAATGATACTTCTGCAAATTTTGCAAAAATTATTAAAATAGTTAAAATTACTGCGCCCACAAATATCGGGCAAACTACTTTCTGTTTCATAATGAAAAAATTTTTAATTACTACTTACTTTACGTCTTATATAAAAATAATATTTAAACGTTTGAGTAATATGCCACAAATTTGAAGGATTGTTAAGTTAATCTTTTGTTACAGAATCTTAACTAATTTGTAACATAATGTTGAGTTATGAAAAGCGAAGTCAGATATAATGCCAAGGCTGACGTTGTCGAGGTAATCGAGCGTTGGAAGATGTGGCTTAAAGACGAGAGGCGTTACTCAAAGCACACTCTTGACGCTTATTTGCGCGATTTAAAGACATTTATTGATTTTATGGAAAAGCCTTCGCTAAAGGATATCGCCAATGCCTCTTTAAGAGATTTTCGGTCATATTTGAGCCATTTGTCATCAAAAAATCTGGAAAAAAGCTCAATCGCAAGGCATTTGTCTGTGGTCAAAAACTTCTATAAATGGCTTGATGCCAACGATATTGCAACAAACTCTGCTATCAGTGTGGTTAACTCTCCACGGCAGCCGAAGGTTCTGCCCAGAGCTATGGATGTGTCAGAGGCTTTTACCTTGATTGACGAGGCTGTTCTATCTAATGATAAAGACTCTTGGCAGGGTTATAGAGATGCCGCTGTGTTTACGCTTTTGTATGGGTGCGGGTTGCGTATATCTGAAGCATTATCTTTGAATGTGGGAGACTTTAGCAATAATAACTTTATAAAAGTCAAAGGTAAGGGCAACAAAGAAAGAATCGTGCCGATATTTGATGTGATATTAGAAAAAATTGAAAGATATATGAAGGCATGCCCCTACAACTTTAAGCAAGGAGAGCCTTTGTTCTTGGGAGCAAGAGGCGAAAGGCTGCTGCCGCGTATTGTGCAAAGAAATATGGCAAAGATAAGGGCATTAATCGGGCTGCCAGATACTATGACACCGCATGCTCTGAGACATTCATTTGCGACACACCTATTAAGCCAAGGGGTCGATTTGCGCTCGATACAAGAGCTTTTGGGACACTCGTTCCTATCAACTACTCAGCGATACACAGAAGTAAGTATTGAGAAGCTACAGGAAGAATATAATAAAGCAGAGCTTTTGAAATAAGTCCCGAGGCGGGACGGCCATAAATAATATGTTGGTAGCCTGGGTAACTCGAATGAGGTTTAAGTCCTGAGGCGGGATGGTCATAACTAGTATGTTGGCCGCCTGAACAGTGGGGTTGATTAGCCAACAAAAAAGACCGCGATTGCGGTCTTTGAATTTTTGTAAGCTTTGAATTACTTCAATTTCTTTTCTACGAACTCTTCGTGTTTTTTAGACTTCTTGTCATATTTCTTCAAAGTCAACTTCTCGGGATGGGTACGAGGGTTTTTCTCAGCAAGGTAAAAACTACCTGTGCCGGCAGTTGATTCTAGCTTAACTTTAACTTTAATTGCTTTTGCCATTGTTCTATACTCTATAAATTTGGTGTTATTAAAAGATTTAGCGGTAATATACAGGTTTTTTGTCCGCTGTCAATAGAAAAATGAGTAAATTTATGTTTTGTCCGCTGTTGCAGACAAATGCTTGCAAGCAAGGTTTCTCTGTCGCTACGCTCAATCGGAATGACATTTGGGTATATTACTGAGATTCTAGGGTTTTTAGGGCTGTGTAGACGTCTGCCTCTTCGCCAACTCTTGACTCCGGAAGGCAGTTTTTGGTTACGCAGATGTCAGGAGAAATGCCAACACCGTTGATTCTGATGTCTTCGGGGCTTATAAACTCTGCCGTTGTAAGAGACAAGACCGAATCATTGGCCAAATTAACCAGACTTTGTACTGTTCCCTTACCAAAGGTGCTGGTGCCGATAACTTTAGTGCGCCCCTGCCCTTTAAGGCTTATTGTTACGGCCTCTGCAGAGGATGCGGTATCTCCATCAACCAAGATAACAATAGGTTTACCATTGATGATATCGCCCGAGCTGGCGTTATAATATGTTATCTGCTTATTGCGGTCTTGGGTGGCAATCAACACTCCTTCATCCAGAAACAAGTCTATAACCTTTATGGCTTCGCTTAAATTGCCGCCTTTATTGCCGCGCAAATCGAGGATTATACCCTCGATATCGGGGTTTTCGTTAATTGCCTCCCTAACCTTATGGTGGGTGGAGAAGTTGAAGTCTCCAATCTTGAGGTATAAGAAGCTGTCCATTCTTCTAGAGCCAAAATAGCGGATTGAATTGTCATGCTCATCAGAGACATCTAGCGCTGAGTAATATTTGCTGTCATTGCCAAGGCCTACGACAGTTTTTTTCAACAAATCATCTACCAAACGGAAGTCGCGGTCACGCATGATCTCAGACTTGCGCGCAGCATCTTTAAGGATTTGGGCAGAAAGTATGCCCCAAGCTTTTATGTCATTCTCTTTGGTTGGCTTTTTATAGCTTTTTATAACGGCGGCATCATAATAAAGGCTCAAGCGTTCTTTATCATCGGCTATTCTGACTTTTCTATCTATGGTGCTGAGGTCTTTAAGGGTTTGAATGGCTAGTTTATCTATATCGACCTTTTCAATATAGTTATTATAAATCTCATGATAGACCTGCGAAAAGACCTCTGCATTACTTGCCAATGCAGGCCTTGCAGCCAGCAAGGCTGCCAAGAACAGTATAACTTTTATTTTTTTTAAAATCGGCAAGTTTCGGCTCTCCACTCAGTCGGTCGAAATAACATTAATGAGGGTATGATAGCCAATAGCATCTGATACATCTAGTAAATTAAAATATTAATCCACTGAAACTTCTATGACCAGAGGTGTATGGTCTGAGGGCTTGGGATTGCCGCGGGGGGATTTATCAACCTCGCACTTATCAAGCATATCAACAACCTGAGGCGATATTAGCAGATAATCTATCCTCATTCCTAAATCAGCTGCGAAAGCGTTGCCGGAATAGTCCCAAAAGGTATAACCAATGTCGTGCGGATGTTTTATGCGGTAGGCATCATAAAAACCCAAATATTCAACTGCCTTCATTCTTTGCTTTACCTCTTCTTTGAAAAGAGCATTGTTTCTGAAGGCATCAGGGTCATAGATGTCTTTGTCGGTCATAATAACATTATAATCTCCGCCAAGAATTGTGGGGATGTTGTCGGTTATTAGTTGAGATGCATGTTTATAAAAAGCCTCCATCCATCTGAGTTTGTAGGTAAATTTGGATGTGTCGTCAGGGTTGCTATAGGGAGGATTGCCATTGGGAAGATAAATGCTGGCGACGCGGATGTCTTTGCCATTAAAGTTTATCATTGCCTCAATATAACGAGCATTTTCATCCTCAAAATCTGGCAAAGACTCCCTTATCAGCTTCATCTTGTGTTTGGAGATTATTGCCACGCCATTATAGCTTTTTTGCCCCACGATATGAGCATCATAGCCGACGGCCTGCAAATCAAAAAACGGGAAAGAGTTAAATTCGCTCTTGATTTCTTGCAGCAAGACAACATCCGGAGAGGCAGATTTAAGCCACGCCAGAAAGTTCTCAAGCCTTGCATTGATGGAATTTACATTAAATGTCGCGACCTTCATAAATGACTCCACTTTTTATAAAATTTAATCTAGTATAACATTTGTTAAAGGATTATAAAGTTTTTTCTAATAAGATGGTGCAAGAATTATTTAAAACTACAGGAGAAGATGTATGTTTCAGGATTTTCCGGAAAATAATAAGGGCGATGACTTCTTAGATGACTTCCGCCAGAAAATTGCAAGCCAGTCTATGGACGAGTTTGATGATAAGCGTAACGATCTGAAGCGTTCTAAGAACGTGTTTATCGGCGCT
>JAISFX010000021.1 GCA_031263385.1 Lactobacillus sp. | reverse complement strand
CAAAAGACATCTCAACAAGCTGTTTAAAACAAAATGCACCACCAAATTAAGCAATTCTTAAGTCAAAAGGTATAAAACTCTTGATAAAATGCATTAAAAACAAAAACGAACTTGTTTTTTTATAAAATAACCTTTACAAATTATGATAAAAGAGTAATAAGTTGTAAGCAAACCAGTTTAAAAAAGGTGTTCCAACAAATGAAAAAACTATCTAAAAAACTTTCTTTATTATCTGTTATAGCCCTTACAATGAGCGGATGCGCATTCAGTGATGATGCCTTATTCCCTTCATTAACAGGTTCTGATTCGCAAGAAGCCGCTGCTGCTAATACCAACTCTGCAGCAATAGATTCTTCGATTCCAAATCTTGGCACTACCAATTTTGAGCCTATTGAGGTTACTAAAGGCGGCAACACTGGCACATTCGTCGGTCAAAAAGTTGTGTCTTTCCGCAATGACTTAACTCATCTTCAAAATGAGATTCGCACTCATAATAGTGAGCTTCAGAAGGTTCGAACTTCAGTAATCACAAACGCTCAGCAATACCATAAAGCAACAGGCGCTATGGAGGCCAAGCTTCAGGTTGGAACAACTCCAGGCAACCCTCAGATGTATGCAACATTGCAGTCTGCACAAAACAATGTTCAGGTTATGAACACTAATACAGTAGCACTTAACCAGCTTTCTGCTCGTGTTTCTTCAGACGCAACTATGGCTTCTAACCTTTTAGATTCTATTCGCTCATCATATGTAATTTCAGGCGCGGTTGATGAAGACCACAGACAGCTAAGAATTTTAGAGAATGAAACAAACCAGACATTGATTCTTATTAACAGCTTGTTATCAGAAGTTAATGGCGATGCTGTTCGTCAGCAACAATATGTTTCTACAGCAAGCAGCTACCTTGTCAGCTTAGACGGTGCAATTCGTCAAGGACATTATGGCGTAGGCCCTGCAGCAACTCCTTATTACAACTATAACTACAACACAGCTGCTCCTGTAGCACCGGTGGCTCATACCGCAATGTCTGCTCCTTCAGCAAGACCTGCTCCTACACCTGCCACAGTTGGCGCGGGCAAGCCATTGTTTGTAGCAAAGTTCAACAAAAAAGATGTTAACTACAAACCTGCTTTGCAGAACGCAGTTGACGGCGCTAAATCTAAAAAGCCAAACGTAATGTTTGATGTCGTTGCTGTTTCTCCTGCTGGTGGCAACCAGTTATCTGCTACTACAGCACGCAGCAAAGCCAGCCAAATATTCCAAGAGATCGTAGACATGGGAGTAGGGGCTGATAAGGTTTCAATCTCATCAAGAACAAACTCCAATGTCTCAGCACCGGAAGTTCATGTTTTTGTAAGATAAGAAAACAACGAAATCAAAAAAACCTCGGCAAGTACCGAGGTTTTTTATTGTGTTAAATCTTGTTGCTAAATATCTAAATCATCAACAAACTTTGCACGCTCAACAATAAACTTAAAGCGTGGCTCAGGGTTTTTGCCCATAAGGCGCTCTACCTGACGACGTGTTTCAAACGCTTCTTCTCTGCCTTCTTCGGTAACGGTATTTGGCAGAACCACTTTTAATAGAGTGCGTTTTCTCTTGTCCATAGTTGTCTCTTTAAGCTGCTGAGCAGACATCTCTCCCAAACCTTTAAATCGGCTTATCTCTGGCTTTGCATTACTCTTAAGCTCTTTGGCTATTATGCGGTCTTTGTCCTCATCATCAATGGCATAATAATTTTTGCCACCATGAGAAACCTTATAAAGCGGAGGAGTTGCAATATACAAATGTCCGTTTTCAATCATCTTAGGCATTTGTTGATAGAAGAATGTCATAAGCAAAGATGCAATGTGCGCACCATCCACGTCCGCATCAGTCATGATGATGATTTTTTCATAACGCAGATTCTCTTCTTTATAATTATCTTTAACACCTGCGCCCAGTGCTTCAATCATGTCTTTGATTTCTTGGTTTTGTAAAATCTTATCCAAAGACGCCGACGCCACGTTCAAAATCTTTCCTCGCAAAGGCAAAATAGCCTGAGTAACTCTGTCTCGACCTGACTTCGCAGAACCACCCGCTGAGTCTCCCTCAACGATAAATAGCTCTGTTCCTTCTGATGAGCTCTGAGAGCAATCGGCAAGCTTACCCGGCAGGCGAAGTCTTTTAGTAGGGGTCTTACGCAGCTGTTGTTTTTCTTCTTTCTTTTTGCGCCTTGCTTCACTTCTTTCAATAACATATTCCAGCAGCGCATTTGCATTTTCTACATCAGATGTCAGCCAGTGGTCAAAGCTGTCTTTAACAGCTTGCTCAACCAGACGAACCGCTTTTGGCGATGTCAGTCTGTCTTTGGTCTGTCCTTGGAACTGCGGGTCACGAATAAATACAGACAACATAATGCATGCATCACTCAAAAAGTCCTCTGCAGTGACGTTGGCTGCTTTTTTAACATTGGCCATCTCGCCATATTCTTTTAGACCTTTAACCAAGGCTGATTTAAAGCCCATCTCGTGCGTTCCGCCAAGCGGAGTAACAACGGTATTACAATAAGAGTTGCAAAAGCCCACCTCATCTATAGGCCATGTCACGGCCCATTCTATGCGGCCTTCATCATTGGCTAAATCGGATTCTCCGGCAAAAGGAGACCTGTTTATAGTCCCTCTTGCTCCAATCTGATAGTTCAAGAAATCTCTCAACCCGTTTGGAAAATGTAATTCGCGCTCAACGGGGGTGGTATCGCCTTCAGCCAAAAGTTCTGGTGCACATTTCCATAATATCTTCACACCTTTAAATAAGAAGGCCTTAGAGCGAGCCATTCTATAAAGCTTGTTAGGACTAAACACCGATGCCCCAAAAATCTCTGGGTCAGCTTTGAATGTAATAGATGTTCCGTGTCCTCTAGCAGCCTTTGGAGATGTCTCCAGCTTGGTTATAGGCTTTCCTTTAGAATATTCCTGACGATAAAGCTTTTTGTCCCTAATAATCTCTATCACTAACGATTCTGATAAAGCATTAACCACAGATAACCCCACACCGTGCAAACCACCAGATACTTTATATGCGTTTCCGCCAAACTTGCCGCCTGAGTGCAGCATAGTCATAATAACTTCCAGAGCAGACTTTCCTGGGTACTTAGGGTGAGGGTCAACAGGAATGCCGCGGCCATTGTCTTTAATGGTCACGGAAAAATCGGCATTCAAACCAACTTCAATATAGTCTGCAAAGCCGGCAACAGCCTCATCCATAGAGTTATCTAAAATCTCTGCCACCAGATGGTGCAAGGCCTGTTCATCCGTTCCGCCAATATACATTCCCGGGCGGTGTCTGACAGGCTCCAGTCCTTCTAAAACCTCAATAGACTGAGCTGAATAATCTTCGACAATTCTTGCCACGTTAGAATTAAATAAATCTGCCATAAATTCCTCAATATTATCTTGCGATTCTTAAATTATTGCTATCTCAATAGCAGAGAATAGCAAAAAAATCCAACGTTTTTAAAAAAAATGTTGCATTTATCCTCATTTGCGATTATAGAGAAGTCCTAATTCACATGCAGGCCATGACGGGATTCGTGTTGGAGACCGTTCCAGTGCCGGAGAAATCTGGTGGTAAGCTTGCAGAGGTTCAACTGGAAAAAAGGATATTTTAAATATGGCACTTCCAAAAATTACATTACGCCAGATGATTGAAGCCGGCGTACACTTCGGACACCACGC
>JAISFX010000136.1 GCA_031263385.1 Lactobacillus sp. | reverse complement strand
ACCGTCTTACCTTCTTTAACCATAGAATCATAAACCCCAAAACCGCTGTCACCAAAACTTGGCGTAGCATCAACAATGATTAATGGGTTTCTCAAGTCAGGCTTATCATTACCATATTTGAGCATAGATTCTCTAAACGGAATTCTTTTGTAAGGTGCCTTATCAACCTTTTTACCACCAGAGAACTTACTAAACACACCTTCCATAACGTGTTCAACCGCTTTGAACACATCATCTTGTGTTGCAAAGCTCATCTCCAAATCGAGCTGATAAAATTCGCCCGGCGAACGATCCGCACGAGGATCTTCGTCTCTAAAACATGGCGCAATCTGGAAGTATCTGTCAAAGCCTGACACCATAAGCAACTGCTTAAACTGTTGCGGAGCCTGAGGCAAAGCATAAAACTTTCCCGGATTAACGCGTGATGGCACCAAAAAGTCTCTCGCACCCTCAGGAGAAGATGCCGTAAGAATTGGTGTCTGGAACTCTGTAAAACCTTGTTCAATCATCAGCTTACGAATTTCAGCAATCACCTTTGAACGGAGCATAATATTGTTGTGTAGCTTTTCTTTCCTCAAATCCAAAAAGCGATATTTCAAACGAAGCTCTTCAGGGCTGTCATCTTCGCCAAACACCTGAATAGGCAAAACATCTGCCTCTGAATGAACCTCCAAGCCTGAAACCTTAAGCTCAATATCCCCTGTAGGCATATTGGCATTTTTGCTTTCACGCACAGCTACCTCGCCACTAAGGCCAATAACAGATTCCACACGCAAGGCTTCTAACCTTGCGAACAAATCTGAAGAACTATCTAACACACACTGAGTAATTCCATAATGATCTCGCAAGTCAATAAAGCAAAGACTTCCGAGATTTCTTTTTCTGTGTATCCAGCCTGCAAGTTTAACCTGTTTGCCGGCGTCGACGGCGCGTAATTCGCCACAAGTATGTGTACGATAGTTGTTCATAGTATTCCTCTTAAAGTTAATTAACCCTTGGACTTTATAATTAAATCCCAATAAAATCAACAAAAAAACGGCAACTAACCCTCCACACAAAGGTTAATTGCCGTTTTTATCAAATACTACTGCTTATCATCCCTGTTTTTAAGAAATGATAGCGTTTTTTGCAAATTATCAGGTGAAAGATGTTTCCGCAATATTTCATAATCGCTTTCTGAAACATTGTTCAATCCTAATTTCTCAAACTCCGCGCCCATCATAAAAGACAGCATATCAGCAGAGCCTTGTTCCATTTGAAAAGTATTTCCCATAAACTACAATTGTTAAATTAAAGCATATAAAGTAATTGATAATGATTATCATTACCATACTCATAAATTCTTCCCTGTCAACAAAAAAACAAAAAAAGAGCAGCTTTTTACAAAACTACTCTTTTTAAATCGATGTCATCTTCTTAAACTCACCAAACGGCAGGCCTCTGCTAACAATCATCTGCCTAACCTTAGTTTTCCATTGTCCTATATTATAATGAAGCCTGTGAAAGCTTATAAAAAGCGGAACTTCGCCCTCTTTCACAACATATCCATTCATAGAACAATCATTAATAAAATCAATATCAACTTTTTGGGAAAGCATTAAGAAATCTGAATTATCCTCCAGCAAATCATACTCTTCTTCATACAAGACCACAATTTCTGAATTCTCGATGCTGACAACCTCACGGTAAAACCACAAAAGATTATCAACATCTTCAACCCTAATTTTTACAACAACATTTGCCTCTTTTTTAGGAAACGTCATTGCCTTATAGACTTTACTAAATTCTTCAAGCCTATGCCTTACCAATGCACCAGAGATAAAAAAACCAATCTGGGACATGGGTTTGTCAATAAATACATATGCGTCCATAAAATAGTTTCAAATTCGCTTAACAAGCTATACCAAATTACTCTAAAAATCAAATACATTATGTTTAAGGAATTTTAATCATATGCCGCTATAATACATAAAAAAAAGACGGACATATAAAAATGAAGATTATAGACAACACTAAAGAATTAAACACCCTCTGCAAAGAACTAAGTAAAAAAGAATTTGTAACCATCGACTTAGAGTTCCTGCGTGATAAAACATATTACGCCAAGCTTTGCCTTATCCAAATCGCCTCAATTGATGATGCAGCCATTATTGACCCTTTGGCTAAAGACATTAACCTAACATCGTTTTTTAAGCTTTTGCAAAATAAAAAAGTAGTGAAGGTCTTTCACTCCTGCCGTCAGGATATCGAGATATTATATAACCTCACTGACAACATCCCTGAACCTGTTTTTGATACCCAAATTGCTGCCATGGTCTGCGGATTCGGCGAAAGTATAAGCTACGAAAATTTGGTAATCAGAATTCTGGGCAAATCCCTAGACAAGACCTCTCGCCTATCTGACTGGTCTCACCGCCCACTGTCTCAGGCTCAGTTGCAATATGCCCTGTCTGATGTCACCCACTTAGTAAACATCTACCAAGCACTAAAAGATAAGCTTGTTGAATCTGGGCGCATCAAATGGCTTGATGAAGAAAATGAGGTCTTAAGAGACCTCAAAACCT
>JAISFX010000134.1 GCA_031263385.1 Lactobacillus sp. | reverse complement strand
ATAACATTTTCTATAATATTTATATTTACACCGTCTCTATACACCGTCTTAACATCTAACACCCCATTATCATGATATTTTTCATAATCTCCATCAAGGTTTCCATTCTTATATGATGTCTTAATCCTAAGCTTTTTATTAATATGATACTCAACATAATCCCCATCCAAGCTTCCATTGTTATAATTAGCACTTATGTGTAGAGCACCGTCAAATAAATAATCTTCATAAGACCCATCAAGCTTTCCGTCTTTATAAAATGACTTAACAAATAATGTTCCGCTCGAGTGGCTTTTTTCATATTTTCCTGAAAATTGTCCGTCTTTGTAAGTCGCTTGTATGCAAATCTTGCCATCTTCAAAATATTTAACATAAGCACCTTCGCGTTTGTCATTTCTATAATCAACAATCACGCTTACTTTGCCGTTTTCATGAAACTCTTTGTAGCTCCCATGAAGCATTCCGTCTTTGTATGATGTCTTTAGCTTCTTGACCTTATTTTCATAAAACTCTTCATATCCGCCATGAAGTTCTCCGAGTTTGTACGAGCAGTCAATTTGTGTGTTACTATTCTCATGATACTTTTTATATCCACCGTGCTTCATTCCCTGTTTGTAAGATGTCCTTACTTCCATGCGCCCGTTTTCAAAATATCTTTCATAATAACCATCCATATCGCCTTTTTTATAAACGGTTTTAATTTCTATAGCCCCAATTTGGTAATATTTTTCATACTTTCCGTTAAGAAGACCTTTTTCATAAGATGCGACCAGCATTTTATTGCCGTTTTCATAAAACTTAGTATAAGCACCCTCAATAGCGCCGTCTTTATAAGACGTCTCAATACAAGGCCTGCCATTGGGGTAATATTCTTCAAAAACCCCATGGCGAAGACCTTCATCATCAACCTCATAAATACGTTTTATGGTGTTATTGGTATGATATTCTTTTCTTATCATTCTGCCGTTCTTATAGTATTCTACAAACAATATAGCTTAATGAAACTATATCTGATATTATTTAAACTAATAGTTAACACCGCTTAGGATTCTTGAATGAAATCTTTTAACCAAAAAGTATATGATATTGTTAAGCACATACCATATGGCATGGTCATAAATTATGGTACTATTGCCAAGCTCATAGGCAGCCCTCAGTCTGCACGTATAGTAGGCTATGCAATGCATTCTTTGCCAGAGCCTGACAAAACCCCTTGGCATCGTGTTGTTCTAAAGGACGGTTCGATTCCCGACTTCTCTCACGGCAGTTTGCAATATAAGCTATTAAAAAAAGAAGGCATAAGCTTCATCGGCAAAAAAGTAGACATGTCCAAGCACCTTTGGGACGGCGATGAAGAAGATGAAGAAAATATCTTCTTATAATAATGAATCTACCCGATTCTTTTTATAAATTTTAGTTCATGCTTGAAAAATATTTTAAGTTATTATAATGTAATAAGCGATAAATCGTCATGTGTGGACTAGGGGGGGCGTTTTTATGGTTGAAAGCAAGCAGGAGAGACGAGAGATAGGTGACATAATCCTTGAACTCGTGGGTAATCGTTGGAGATTAATAATCATCCAAAACCTTATGGATGGTACTAAGCGTTTTGGTGAGCTCAAAAAACAAGTTGGAGACATCACCCAAAAAGTATTAGCATCAAATTTAAAAGCACTGGAAGAACAGGGCCTCTTAATTAGAGAGGTTTATGCCCAGATTCCTCCGCGTGTTGAATATACATTAACATCAGTTGGCGAGAGCCTCAAACCATTGATAGAATCTGCCATTGAATGGGGCATGGAATATAGAGCCAAACTGCTGTCAGATTAATATTGCGAGTATGATATTTTATTCAAGCAAAAACCCCTCTTAATGAGGGGTTTTGTGCAATTAAAGTCAGATATGTGTAGTCTTCTTTTATACAAAAACCTCCCGCTAAGGGAGGCTTGGTGCGATTAAGAACTGGTAAGTAAAAACAACAATTGTTTGTTGTTTTTGTCTCCCAAGTCATATAATTCTTAGCGAAGCAATATTGCGACAGCTATTTTGCTGAGATTAGCATTATATGTATAGTCTTCTTTCATGCAAAAACCTCCCGCTAAGGGAGGCTTGGTGCGATTAAGAAGACTCGAACTTCCACTGAGTTGCCCCAACTAGTACCTGAAACTAGCGCGTCTACCAATTCCGCCATAATCGCATAATTCTAAAACTGTATAATACGCTTATTTCAAAAAATCAAGTTTCTTTTGCTTTTGTAACAAATGCAAAAATGAGCGATAAAAAACTTTACTAATTAAAGACTTTTTTGTATTCTCAGCACCAACGTCCCCGTAGCTCATCAGGATAGAGCGACAGTTTCCTAAACTGTAGGTAGTGTGTTCGAGTCACGCCGGGGACGCCATTAACAAACCCTCGCCCTTGTGGCAGGGGTTTGTTAATGAGAGCGTCTCCCGAGACCTCGAACACACTAAGCTGTGTGTTTGGTTACAAGGAGCAGGCGAGACGACAGTATCGCCCTGATTGCGCCGCCGTAACGCTTCGAGCCAACGGCGAGAAGTAATTCACGCCATTTATGCTTTAAGCATAAATAATATGGGACGCCATTAACAAACCCGAGACCTCGAACACACTAAGCTTTGTTACAAAAGCGGAGCCTTAGCATTCCTGTTTCGATATTTCTCGGCCTCTAAAAAAGCCAAATCTACAGCCTCTTTCGGAGATGTTGCAGGCATAAATAGTTGCCTTTCCCTGTTGTCAAGATATGTACCTGCCAGCTTATCACTCCACCCGCCAAAACCTTGCATCACAATGGTCGGTATGTTGGCTTGGTATGCTATTGCCAGCTCAGTTAATGTCCCGGAGCCTCCGCTGATTGATATGACGGCATCACATGATAACACCAGCGTAAGCTCTCTGCCTCCGCCACGCTCAAGCCCGCACGGGATGATTATCGTTGGCTCGCCGCCGTTCCATATGCCTTGACCTTTGCCATATGTTATTCCGACAGTTGTACCTCCTTCTTCCATAGCCCCTCGAAATGCGCAAGTTGACAATGAATCAGAATCTTTTTCTGCCCCAAAGAATAATATCCCTCCTTTGAGAGCGATCTCCCTCCCGATTTCTTTAGCAATTTCTCCAATCTCTTTTGAATATTTTAGGTCTGCAGCAGAGCCCATAACTCCAATTTGATAAGGTTTCATATTAATATCTCCTTTCGTTTAAAATATCTTTTGCGTTTTTTATTACATCGACCACTTTGGCATTCTTGTTGCCCAAATTATATATCGCCTCAGGCAAGTCTCCAACCATTACGGCCTTTTTAGATTTATCTTCCATTGCCTTATACAATAAAGAAGCCCTGTCTAAACACTTGATAGAAAACTCTGTTGATTTCTCTTCGGGGATAGAGGCTCTGGTGACAGGGTCACCGAACGGACTAAAATACGGGCGTTTAAAAAGGCTTCCTTCTTTATTTATAAATATGCCTGATTGCGGAACACCCAAATAAAAATCTCTTTCACAAATTTGATCTATAAAGTTATCAATTTGGTATCCATAATTAACATCTATTCCGCTGCCAGAGAGTGTTTTTTGCGCCAAATCAGTGCAGATTCCACCAAAGGCTTCTCTTACTGTAATGTCATTATCTGCAAACATCTTGCAAATATCAGAGATTGCCTCTCCGCTAAAAATCACATCATCAACTATAGAAATCTCAGGCTTCTCTTTCCCGGTTATGGTTTTAATCTTGTTAGATATAATGCTCACTTCCGTGTTTACATCTACATAGTTAGAGCCTGTCCTTGTCATAAGCTTAATACATCCGTTATCGTTTATACGCGTTACATCCAAAAAAGCCATTATCTTAGGCGTTTTATTAATATAAACCCTGTCCAAAGACACGACGGGATATTTAGATGTTTTAGCAAAAGCGTTCATGCTCTCATCCATTTCTTTTTCTGAGAACGTTTTAACGTTTGTAAACATGTCTCGCAGGTTATATTCCATATCCTTGCGGAGTTCTTGAAACAAACCCTCATCGGGGATTTTGTACCCCCTGCTTGTATAATAATTTTCGGGAGTACCAGCCCCCATCATCAGATTATATATATCTTCAGAAATAATATAAAATTTACTATTTTCCATAGCACCATTTCCTTATATCTAAGGTTAAAAACATCAATTCAGTTATTTAAAATATTGAAAAACAAAGAATACACGCTCTAGGCGTGATGGTGCATGCGGTTAAGAAGAGTAAGATAACCCTTGTAGTTTTCGTTATTCAGAAATCTGGCAACACGTGTTACCGTTGTTATACTAACATTAAGCTTTGATGCAATCTCCCTTTGGGATAATTTGCCTTCATATAATATCTGAGCAATCTTCCAGCGTTCGTTCAAAGCGCTAATTTCCGATGGAGTACACAAATCCATCAGAAGTGCGTTGAATTCTGATTCTGTCTTAATCTCTAAAAATGCTTCGTATAAATTTTTCATATTACCATATTAATACAGTAATACGGCAATGTCAACGATTTTTAATTAAACAATTGACATCGCACCCTGCGCTGTCTATGCTACACGCCGTTTTACAAAGCAGGATAACGATATGAGAAAAAAGATTTTGATATACAAAGATGACGGGTGCAGCAACCTTGACAACCTGTATATCAACGTAAACAAGCACTATGCTGACAAGGGAATAGAGGTCGGCTTTACTGATGCATCTGAGATTATCAAAGAAAACGCCTTAAACAGCGAGGTCTTGGCTTTTTTCATGCCCGGCGGGGCTTCCACCCCTTATCGCAAAAAGCTAGAGCATTATGGCGATGACAAAATCCGCTCTTTCATAAATGATGGGGGAGTTTACTTTGGCATTTGTGCGGGTGCTTACTATGCCTGTAATAAAACTGAGTTTGAGATGGATATCGCAAACATGGCTATTGAGACAACAAACCCTCTCAATCTCATAGATGCAAAGGCTATCGGAACACTTCATAAAGAATATAACATAAAGCCTTACTCAAAATCTGCGGCAAGCGCGACAGTCTCCAGAGTAAAATGGAATGATGATAATGAGGAGCACTTCACCCTTTATCACGGCGGCCCTCGCTTTGATGTAAAAGACAAAAACATTCAGGTTCTGGCGACATATAATGATATTAGCGGAGATTATCCTGCCATAATTCGAAAACCCTATGGCAAGGGCAGTATTGTCGCCGTTGGTGTGCATTTTGAAGACAGTGGTGCTCAGCTGCAAAAGGCTGCCGTAATAGCTCAGGAAAGTCAGCAAGAAGCCCAAATGAATGCTCAAAAACTTTTCGATAATGAGCCTTCAAGGGCGGCGCTGTTTAACAAGCTTATGAACTGTATCGGAAAGTAGCCTTAATAAACCTTCACAACCTGATAATTGCTTCCGGATAACCCCAATGATAACCTGCAGGCTATGTTGTTTTGCTTAACAAGCTCTTTTGGCACTTCAGGCATTTTTATAATTTTATCTTTTGGAGTTTTAATCATAGTAACAGTAAAATGCGGATAATAATCCTCATCAATTTTGTTGAGTATCATTTTTATGGTTCTTTTAAAATGCTTAATAATCTCTTTTTGAAGATTAATTAACGCATCTGATACGTCCACGCCAATATCGCAAGATACGATTCCATCTTTAGCCGGGTTAACAACCATCTTATTGATGTTTATATTAAAAACACGACGCCCATCATATCTCTCAAACAGGTCTGCAATTTCCTGTTCAGATTTATTGGTTTCAAATTGTAGTACTGTCATATGGGCGAAGCTCTTGTCCCCCAAAACATACACAGCGTCATTGTTCTTGGCGATTCCCTGCGAATAATCACTTATGCTTTTGGCATAATTTTCGTCAGGCAGTAGACATACATTAAAAACATTCATTACAAGCTCCTTTAATTTTAGAGAAGTCTAAACAATAAAACCATCTTGTCAAAGCATTAATTACACCAGCCTCAATGATTATATTCCTTTTTTCCTCAAATAAAAAACACTTGCCAAAAAGCATAAATGATAATAATTATCAGTTATGAAGAAAAAGTTGTCTTACATATTAATCGCCATTGCTCTTGTTTTTGTTCAAACATCTGCATTAGCGCACTCTTATCATCATCATGACTGCACAGTCCAGCATGAATGTGAGCAGTGCAGCTTTATCAATCACTTTTCTTGTACAGACGCTTCATTAAATAATCAGGCACAGCTCCCAGAGCTTAGGTTCTATCATGAGATAGCTTTACTTAACGAAGGCCTCACATCTTTATCAACTTCTTCATACCACAGCCAAGCCCCTCCTTTATTGTAGTTTTCCATAATTATTGATTTTTAAAACTACAACAAAGGATAATTTATCATGCCTAAAATCTTTTTTACGGCAGTTATTTCTGCCACAATCATATTTTGTTCAAGTCCTGCTTGGGCACATGAAAAAGAGCTTCTTGAGATTATAAAAAGGCTCGAAGCTCGCGTAACCGAGCTTGAAAAACAGGTTCAAAAACAAACCAAAGAAAACACACCCGTTGTCGCTGCGGCTACTGTCAAGAAGGACACTGTTGTTGCCACAGCTTCAAAAGAACCCCTCAGCACGGCTCCTGAAATCAAAACAACAGATAGCCCAGACCTTGAAGAAAGAGTTGCTAGGCTCGAGGAGGACAGCATAAAGGCACATAGAGAGCATCATGATCACAGCAGCAGTGTTGCATTCAAGCCCTCAATCGGCATTGTCTTAAATGGCGGATACCGCTACTCATCTAGAGAGCACACCCACATCCGAGGCTTCCAAATCGGCCACGAGGGAGAAAAAGGCGATTCCGGTTTCAGTCTCGGAGAATCAGAGATAATGCTTTCGGCTAATGTTGATGATATGTTTATGGGCAACCTTACCTTAGCGGTTGTTAACGAAGACGGCGAAGATAAAATAGAGATTGAAGAAGCCTACATCAAAACCTTGGCCCTGCCTTATGGCTTATCCGTTAAAGCCGGGCGCATGCTCCCAACTTTTGGCTATCTTAATGACAAGCATATCCATTCAGATGACTTTTATGAAAGACCGCTTCCTTATAGGGCCTATCTGAATAATCATTATAAAGATGACGGCGTGCAGATATCGGTGGTTCTACCAACAGATTTTTATTCAGAAATAGGCGGTGGCGCATATAAAGGCGGCGGATTCCCCGCAGATACAGACGGCGATTCTGATATCGGAAGTTATAACCTATACGCTAGGGTAGGCAGCGATATTGGCGATTCTCAGACTTGGGCGGCAGGTGTCTCATACCTTCATACCAAAGTTGGTGAAGATGGCAGATATGACAGCCACGGACATTCTCACAGCCCGCTTTATTTCAATGGTAAAGACAAGTTTTATGGGCTTGATTTCAAATATACATATTCTCCTAATGGCAACAATCATGAAAACGAGTTCGCCCTGCAGGGAGAATATATCTTCCGCGATGAAAAAGGCTCTTATGATGCCGGCTCTGGCTTTAAGGAGTTCAACTCTCATTCAAACGGTTGGTATCTCCAGTCAACATACAAGTTTCATCCTAAGTGGCGCGTAGGTTACAGATACTCTGAGCTCAACCCCAAATCTGCTCCGGCTGATTTTGTTGGCACTCTGCTTGATAGCAAAGGACACGACCCTCATGTTCATAGTGCTATGGTAGAGTGGAATAATAGTGAGTTCAGCCGCATCAGGCTTCAATATAACTACGATGCCAGCGACTATAAGCCAGATAACCAGATTATCTTGCAATATACCATGGGCTTTACATCTGGCAAACACCACCACGATTAAAAATACAAAAAAACATCCTGCTTTCATAAGCAGGATGTTTTGTTTTTTACTGTCCGGATAACTTGTCCAAAAACTTAATTTGTATCTCGCCAATTTTCAAAACGCTGGCTACTTCCACATATTCTCCTGCTGCGTGCATTCCTTCGCCTGTTCCTGAGTGCATAATCACCGTAGAACCTCTGACGGCAAAAGATCTGGAATCTGTAGCCCCGCCGATTTGCTCAAACTCTATTTTCTGGCCTAAAATTTCTTCTGCAAAATTTTTATAGTCCACAATATATGGGTCATCTTTCTTCATAACTACTGTAGAGCTTTCAGAAGCTATCACATAGCTCACCCCATCAACCATACATTTGTTCAAATTATCTTTTAGCCCTTCTACAGACGAGGTCTCCACCAGCCTAAAATCGAGCAAAGCCTCAGCCTCGTTGCATATAATATTGGCCACACTGCCGCCGCCAATTTTTGCAAAATGCACCGTGTCAATCCATGTGTCCTGAGGAGCTCCGCCGCTGTCCTTAGAAAAATACGGATAAATCTTACGAATATTAGCCCATATCTGCATCAGTTTTTCGTTGGCATCAATTCCGTCCCAAGGAGTAGAGCCGTGAGCCTCCAGCCCCTTAGCGATAAGCTTCACAAAAACCGGATTCTTGCACGCATTGATAATTTTTAAGATATCTCCGCCCACATCATTATCTAAAACTATTTTAGCATTCAAATCAGGGTGTGCTTCCATAAAAGCATGCATTCCTTTGCTGCCTTTTTCTTCATCTGTTGAAAGAATAACGGCAAACTTCAGGTTTAATGAATTATCCAGCACATGCTCTAAAGAGTTTAATGCAACAGCCGCAAAAGACTTCATATCAAGCGTTCCGCGTCCATACATCTTGCCATTGTCGATTCTTGGCTCAAACATATGCTCCTCAGCAGGCACCACATCCAGATGCCCTAAAATCGCCACATCCAAATCTTGTTCAGTTGTGTTGCTTAGCATAATTACCGGCGCCAAATTATCTCTTTCAAACACTTCCACATTGGCGTTTTTGTTTTCAAAAAGTGTTTTAACATACCCCAAGCACTTTGCAATCTCTTCAGTGTTTCCGGTCTCAGTTTTAAATCTTATCAAGTCCTGTGCAGTTTTGATAATATCCATTAAATCTCTCCTTGATTTTTTGTCGTGTAGCGATATATTACCACGCATGTTATAAGAAACAATTAAGGATTAAAACATGAACTACCTTTCACCAAAAGAAATCGCTGCAGAATTTTGCCACACTGGCTCATATAAGGCTGATATGCCCTTAAGAAAGTTCACCGTACTAGCTTTTCTTGGTGGCGCATTCATAGCTCTTGGCGGCCTTTTAAGTGTTATGGTAGCAGGTGGCATGCCGGAGGTTTATGCCTCTAATCCGGGGTTTGTAAAGTTTGTAGCAGGGGCGATGTTCCCTGTAGGCCTTATCATGGTAACCGTTGCTGGCGCAGATTTATTCACGAGTGATTGTGCTTATATGGTCTTTCCTTGCAGCCAAAAACACAAAAAAATAACTGCATTACTAAAAATTTGGATAGTTTCTTATGTCATAAACTTTGTCGGCACACAGTTTGTTGCTTACTTCATGGTTTATAAAACCGGAGTATTGTCCTCAGAACCGTGGACATCATATCTTCATCATTATTCCGAGGCCAAAGTCAACCAAGATTTCTGGACAGTATTCTGGAAGGGCATAGGCGCTAACTGGCTTGTTTGCTTAGGCACTTGGATGGGCGTTGCCGGCAAGGATATTGTAGGCAAAGCAGTTGGCATCTGGCTTCCTGTTATGTTATTTGTAACCTTAGGCTTTGAGCACTCTATAGCCAACATGTTCTTTATTCCTGCCGCCATATATACCGGTGCAGATATTCTGTGGTCAGACTTCGTCACCCAAAACCTAATTCCGGCCACAATTGGCAACATCATTGGCGGGGCAGGGCTTGTCGGCGTCGTTTATTGGTACGTTTACTCCAAAGATTAATATTCTATTCACATTCTATTGTTATAATATCAAAAAATTCTTATAAAATAAGAGGTGTTTGATTATGAGGAAGTTGCTTCTATTGACATTTTGCGCGCTATTCTTGGCAGGCAATTCATATGCTAATACAAATGAGGAGGGGGAAAGCGGTTCCAACCTTCCCCGTATGGTTTCCTTACGTTCAAACCTTATTAATGCCCGATCAGGCCCTGGCGCCAGATACCCTATAGAATGGGTATATATGCAAAAGGGAGCCCCTGTAGAGATAATCGCCGAATACGAACTCTGGAGAAAAATTGAAGACTGGCAGGGCTCACAAAGCTGGGTGCATAAATCAATGCTCTCAGGCGCCAGAACTGCCAAGGTAATTTCTTCTGGAGAGAATAACCTCTATGCAAAGCCGGATGATAAATCAAAAATCATTGCTAGAATAGAAGATGAAGTCATTGGCGAGGTTGAAAGATGCCCTGATAAAAGCGATTTTTGCTTACTCAATTTCTCAGGCTTTAAAGGCTGGATATTGCGCTCTCACCTCTTCGGTGTTTATCCCAAAGAGGTCATCAACTAGGATATTTTATCAGGTAACGTTTTCAAGGCTGAGACATAGCTTGTAGAAATGTCTCTTAATATCTCTGTTTTTAATATGAGTAAGGCACGCGGCGATTTTTAAATCATAATCATCGCCCATTGGTATGGTAAGTTTGTTATCAATAAAGTATTCTATCGGCACATCAAGGGCGTGGGCTATTTCAATAAGTCGGCATATCGTCAGACGGTTCACCCCTTTCTCATGCTTTTGTAGTTGCTGATAAGTGATTCCGAGCTTGTCGGCTAAATCTTTTATTTTAATTTTCTTCTCCATTCTGGCAGATTTTATTTTTTGCCCTATGGAAAGATATATATTATCTATTGGCTGTATCCTCGGCATTTGTCATTCCTCTGTTGTTGTTTACAATATAGCACCATAAACTGGTGAATTAATCTCAACACTTATACAACAGGAACTAAGCCTTTTATTTAGAGGGGAATTAGCTTTTGTTTCATCAGACGAAGTTTAGGAAGATCGCTTATAAATACCTAAACCTATGTTGTATAAGCCTTTGGGAAGTCCTTACCGTCACGCCGTCCGTGCTGCCTAATAATAGGCAACTGTAGCAATAATTAATAGCTAACTGCACAATTTCAAGTTCAAAAAAATAATTATTTTTATTCCGTATAAAAAAGGAGAGCCCAAAGCTCCCCTTTTTATCAGTTCTTCAATCAATACAGCACTATTCGCCGTTCTTGATTCTTTCAATCAACTCTTTAACAGAAGGCACACAACCATTTCTGTATAAAGGGTCAGTAGCAAAACGATACACTTGGTGTCCGGCAAACAGCAGGTGGTCTTTAATGCTTCCACCGTGTCCTACCTCATAAAGTGTTCTGTGTATGCAATAAGAACGAGGGTCTGGAATACGCCCGGTTGTTCCATTTGCCTGAGACCAGCTTGAGAACTGGCACTGAGACAAACATCCCACACAATTCGCACGGTCTGTCTGTTGCTGTTTCCAGTCATCTTTAGTCATGAACACGATTGTATTGTCAGGAGTTTCCTTAATCTCAGTAAGTCCGTCATCCAACTGCTTCTTAGCCTTGTCAGCGTCTTGCAAACGAATGTAAAGAGATTTATTCTCGCTTACTTTCAGCTCATAGCAAAACTCATCGCTTTCTTCTTTAGAAAACTCAATTTCGCCATCTTTTCTGGCCATAAGTTTTTCCAGGAAAGTGTTTCTGATTGCTGAAGAGAAGAAACCTGTAGGGCTGAATTTTTGTAAAATAACATCACCCTTTCTTACGTTCAGCATAATCCTTTTCCATGCTTCTGAAACAGGGCTTTCTTTAGTAATCATCGGTCTTGTGCCGAACTGGAAGGCAATCTTACCAATTTCAGGGTTATCAATATAATCTTCCCAGTCTTTTAATGACCAAATACCGCCAGCCAAAATGATAGGGGTATCTTGTAAGCCGATTTCATTCAATGCCTTACGAAGCGCAACCAATCTCATGTATGGAGTTTCTGGCTGGTTTGGGTTTTCTGCATTAGACAATCCGTTGTGTCCGCCTGCCAACCATGGGTCCTCATAAACCACGCCACCCAAGAAATCTTTAAAGTTGCTATATGCTCTTTTCCACAAGATTTGGAAAGCACGTGCAGAAGACACGATAGGGTAATAATAAACCCCAAACTTAGAAGTAATCTCACCAAGCTTATAAGGTAATCCCGCACCGCATGTAATACCATGAATAAGCCCCTTGGCTCTTTCCAGAACACCAAGCAAAATCT
>JAISFX010000036.1 GCA_031263385.1 Lactobacillus sp. | reverse complement strand
AACTCTTCACGGTTCTGAACGATTGAGTAAGCGTTACCAAAGTCAGATGCAAATCCGCGAAGTGCATTAATCGCACCAATCACGCTATCCATTGCTGCTTCGGCATCGGTTGCAATATCTGCGGCCATACCCAAACCACCGGCTGTAGAAGTTGCTCCCGTAGCATCAATCTTAATGCCCGAAACCTCAATCTTACTCGCTGCTGAACGTACTTCTTCGTTGAAGTAAACGGTCAAATCATCACCACCAAGCAAGTTAATACCCTTATATCCCGAGTCTTTAGCCAAATCGTTAATCTGGGTAATAATCTCTTTGTACTGAGTATCTAATTTTGTCTGCTGAGCAGTATCAGCCGTCTCGGTGTACTGAGTCACAATAGACTTAGCTTGTTCAACCAATTTTGTAATAGCCTCAATACCCTCGTTGGCAGCCTTAATAGTCTGAATACCCTGACCCATAGAGTCAAGCAAGCCTTCCAAGTCGCCTGCGCGCTGGTTCAAGCCCTGAGCTGTAAAGTAAGATGATGGGTTATCAATTGCAGAGTTTACTTTCAACCCTGTAGATAGTCGTTGCTGAGTCGTATCCATCAATTTTTGAGTGCTTTGCAATGATAACAAGTTGCTTCTCATTGCAGATGTCAATTTAATATTTGTCATTTCTTTTCCCCTGTACTAGTGTTTACACATTATTCTTTGTGCATGTCATACTTGACACTCCACACATCTATAACAATAGCACAAAAAACAAGGTACAGCAACGCCTTGAGGGGCGTATAGAACCTAAATACTATACGTTTTTTTAATGTATATTTTGCTAAAATAGCTCTCCATAAGCATTTGCTGATAAACATTTTTTAGTGCCATAAAACCAAAATTTATAGGCAAAAAAAATTATACCAAGGGTTATAGAACCTTGGTATAATTTAAGTAATATCAATGAATTAGCAATATGTTGCGATTCGTAAATTATTACATGCTTATATTGCCCTTTAATGCCTCACCAAACAACTCTTCTTCTTTTTCAACCAATTTTGCGGCATTTTTAATGGCTGCATAGAAGTTGTCATTAATAACATCAGAAGAAATAGCCGCAATATATGGAATAAGGCTAGGAGCGGCATCTTGCAGGTCTTTAACAAAAGTAAGGTAAAGATCGCGCAGCTTATCAACGCTGCTTTTTGACAAATACATCTGCTGAACCACAAAATAAATTCTCTTACTAGGAGTATTGGCGTCTTTTTCTCTTAAAATAAATTTTTCACGAAGTATTGGAACATTTCCTTCAATATAAAAGCGTGTACGCTCACCATCGTTAGTAATGAGAGACTCTCCTATAATAATGCTTTCATGTGGTTTCAATTCGATTTTTAACGGCATATATTAAACTCCTGCGTCTTAATTTTTCTATTATATTCGTATTTTATATATAACTGTTTTATTTTTTTTTGCAATTCTTAATTTTTCTGATATAGAGTAAAATAAAATATAAACGGAGAACTAAGAGAAATGTCTTTTTTATGCAACAAACTCACCACTCAGGAGAAGGTAGTCTATCTCACCTGTTTGTCTTATGTTTTAAACATCAATAAAAGACCGGGCAAAGTCAAAAAAGAATATCTGGAAAAAAAGGTCAAAGACGTTTGCCTCAGCCCAACCTATCTTGATAAAATAAAACCTGGCACACCTACCGCAATGGCAAAAATGCTCAAATCAGTAGATAGTATTGTTATTCGCCGTTATTTCGTCCGTGACATGATTCTTCTTGCTACAGCGGATCATGAGCTTTCTGACAAAGAAATCAACCTTATTTATGGTATTGGCATCAGCGCTGGCATCTCGCAAGATAAAATAGATGATATCTTTATGTGGGCTGCCAAGGGAATAGCTTGGGAAGTCGAAGGCATAAGGTTAATAGAAGAAGATATATAGATATGGTAGACGCCCCGATAATGACAATAAAAGGTGCCAAACTCAGTTTTGGCACTAATCGTCTGTTCTCAGATGTTGAGCTTTACATTAATTCTGGCGATAAAATATCTCTCATTGGGCGCAATGGTTCGGGCAAATCAACGCTTCTTAAGGTTATATCTCAAATTATCCAACCCGATGATGGAGATTTTTTCATCCAGCCGGGGGTTAAAATATCCTACATGCCCCAAGAGCCGGATTTAAGCAAATTTAAAACCCTCAGAGATGCAGTTGTTGCAGACCTTAAGCCAGATGAGGAATATAAGGCAGATATATTAATCGGCAGGTTAGATATTCTAGAGAACCAAGAGACCTCAAAAGCTTCTGGCGGCGAGCTCAGAAAAGCAGCACTTGCCAGAGCTCTTGTCGGCGAGCCAGATATCTTACTCCTTGATGAGCCTACCAATCACCTAGACATTAAAACTATTGAGGTTCTTGAGGAAATCATCCGCGATTTCAAAGGTGCTGTAATCGTCATCAGTCACGACCGCGCCTTTTTATCAAACATCTCTCAAACTACATTTTGGCTGGACCGTGGCATAATGCGCCGCAATAATAAGGGCTTTGCCTATTTTGAAGAATGGCATGACCAAGTCATAGAGCAAGAAATTATCGAGCAAAAAAAATTAAATAAAAGAATAGAAGAAGAAACTGAATGGCTTCATAAGGGAGTCACCGCCCGCCGCAAGCGAAATCAGGGGCGTCTGCGTCGCCTTGTAGAGCTAAGGGAGCAGCGTCGAAATCAGATAAAACAAGTAAAAAGCCTTAATCTTGATATTGAAGAGGGCGATTTCCGTTCTAAAATGGTTATTGAGGCCAAAAATATCAGCAAAGCTTTTGGCGATAGAATAATTGTCAAAGATTTTACTTCTCGCATTATTAAAGGCAATAAAATAGGCATAGTAGGGCCTAATGG
>JAISFX010000099.1 GCA_031263385.1 Lactobacillus sp. | reverse complement strand
ATCAGCCAAGAGTTATGGAGAGAGTTATTGTTGAAAGCATCCACAAGAAGTTTCTCTTCTTCCTCATGTCCGAGAAGGAAGTCATTGGTTTTTGGGGATATATTATCAACATCCATTATAGTTCAAGCCTCTCCTTAATTACTTTGACAACCTCCTCATGGAGTTCTTCAATAGTTTTATTTGCGTCTAAGACTATATAGCGATTAGGATTCTCTTTTGCAATCTCAATATAGCCTTTTCTTAAATTGGTATGGAACTCAAGCTCTCTGCTCTCATGACGGAGTTCGGCAAACTCCATTTGTCCTGCCTTGGCTCTGGATCGAGCCAGTCCAATCTCAGGGTCTATGTCAAATATAAGGGTTAAGTCAGGGCCTCGGCCCTCGCCAACAACCAAGTCATAAAAGCCATCGAGTATTTTCTTATCAACCCTCTTATTATAACCATAATACTGATAAGCCATGGTAGAATCGGCAAAGCGGTCTGATAGAACCCATTTTCCGCCTTCTAGTGCCGGCCATATTTTTTTGGTGAGGTGGATGCGACGATCGGCATAATACATTAGAGCCTCGGCAATGGCATCCATTTTATCTTTGTCTCCTTCAACCAAAAGACGGCGGATTTCTATGCCAACATCGGTTCCACCCGGCTCTTTGGTTTGGACACAAGGGATTTGATAGTTATTTTCTAGATATTCAGCCAATAATCTAAGCTGTGTTGATTTACCCGAACCTTCACCACCTTCGAAGGTTATAAACTTGCCTTTCATATTACATAGCTCCGAAAAATATATATCTGAACTTGCCTGCTAACCTGCCAAAGAAGCCTTTTTCTTCTACATCTTGGGCGGCAACTAAATCTATAGTATTAATCTCTCCGTCGCCCATATCAATTTTTACTGAGCCAAGTTTGTCGCCCTTTTTTATGGGTGCTCTTGCAGGAGTGTTATAAACCGCAGTAAGCTTGATTTTTTGAGCAGTGCTTCTGTGAATGGTTTGACGGATGTCTGACGGGACAATCAAGTCTACATTCTTTTGTTGCCCATGCCAAACCGGTATGGTGGCGATTTTTCTGTTGCCTTTTAGAATCGTATAGTTATCAAATTCTCTGAAGCCCCATGACATTATTTTGTTTGATTCTTCTGCACGCTCTTTATTGCTAGACATGCCGGTCATAACAGCTATCAAGCGGCGGCTGCCTTTTTTGGCAGAAGCTGTGAGGCAGAAGCCTGCTTCTTCGGTATGTCCGGTTTTTAAGCCGTCTGCATATTGCATGCTATAAAGCAACGGGTTGCGGTTGCCTTGGCGGATGTTGTTGTAGATAAATGATGTTTCTGAAAACAGTGGATAATATTCTGGGAATTCTTCAATCAATATTCTGGATAATTTGGCCAAGTCTTCAACGCTCATTCTGTGGTCAGGATGTGGAAGGCCTGTAGAATTGGCGATAAGAGAGTTTTCAAGCCCGATTTCCTGAGCCTTTTTGTTCATATCTTCAGCAAATTTCTCCTCACTGCCGGCAATATTCTCTGCAACGGTTATGCATGCATCGTTACCTGACTGGATAATTATGCCCTTCAATAAGTCTCCGACTTTTACTCTTGCTTTTATGGGCAAAAACATGGTTGAGCCACCACTGGCTGCTCCACCTTGGCGCCAAGCATTTTCGCTTACAGTAAATTCATCATCAACAGATAAAGAGCCGTTTTTGAGTTTTTCAAAAATCACATACACAGTCATAAGTTTGCTCATGGAAGCAGGAGGAACTTTTTTCATGTGGTCTTTAACAAACAAGTACTGACCTGTTTCCGAATCCATAAGGATTACGTTACGGGCAGTTGTTTCTATGGCTTGAGCTCCGGATGCCAACAAAAGCAAAATGAAAGTTAAAGTGAAAATTCTTGAAAACATTATGAAACTCCAAATTATTAATTGGCTGCAGCTGCACAGCTATAAGGCTATGCAGCGACAGTTGTTATTCGTGAATGACTTTAGCATTGTAAACGCCAAAATCCAAAACCTTGTTCAGCATGCTCTGAGCCTCGGACTCTGAGGAGAAAGGACCAAAACGCACGCGGTAATATTGTCTGCCGGCAATGCTGACAGGTGTGATAAAGTTTGAGCCAACTGACTTTAATTTTGTGCTCATGTCATTAGCGGTATCAGGGTTAGTGAAAGATCCAGCCTGAACATATATGCCTTTGTTAGTTGAAGTTGATGACACAGTTGATGCCTGAGAGACATAAGCCTGAGCGCCGATTAGGTATCTGCGGTCAACGTCTTCTTCGTAGGTTTGGCTTGAGTATGTTGATGTTGAAGTGGTGTCATCTGCTATACCAAGAAGGGCGTTTTTAAGAGCCTTGCTCTCTTTAGCGAGAATTTCAACCTTAACTTTGGCTGTACCTTGCTCTTGGAAACCAAGCAACTGAGCGCCTCTTTTAGAGATGTCAATTATTCTGTTTTTGGCAAATGGGCCGCGGTCATTAACTCTTAAAACCAAAGAGCGGCCATTTTCGAGATTGGTTACTTTTACGATTGAAGGCATTGGCAAAGTGCGGTGGGCCGCAGTGAGAGTGTTCATGTCATAATCTTCGCCATTGGCGGTTTTTTTGGCATGAAAGTCTTTGCCGTACCAAGAAGCTGTGCCGATTTCGGAATAATTATAATCCTCTTGAGGAATATAATATTGGCCGAGAATCGTATATGGTTTGCCGATTTTGTAAGTGCCACCCTGAGATTTTATGGCGTTGGCCTGTAAATATGGAGAACCGACGACTTCTGTTTCTCCGCCGCATGACGAAAGACCCAAGGTTATGGCTAACAACAGTATTAAGCTTAATCTCATTATATTTTACCCTAATTTTATTAATCTTTATGCAATTTACACATTATTTACATCAAGGTAAAGGGAGTATGCCCAGTTATCAGACACTTTTTCGGCGAGCTTACCGTGCTATGGCTATTTTTTAGAGCTGTCTTTTTTGGCCTTTTGAGGCTGAACAGGAACAACAAAGCCAATATCCGGATTATAGTTGTTTATTTTTTGCAGAAGGCGGTAATCAGGATAGCCATCTTGAGGCATTTTGACCTCTTTTTGAAGTTTTCTGACGGCTTCTTTAGTTTTGCTTCCTAATTGCCCATCTTCATCAATTTTAGCAATGCCAACTTTGTTTATGAAAGACTGCAAATTTGAGATGTCTTCTGTTTTAAGCTTTGGATTAGAGGATGGTGTAAAGGCCTTGAATTTGCTTCCTGATTTTGCATAATCAGCAAGTTTGGAAACTGCCAGAGCATAATTTTCTGAACGGTTCCACTTCATAATCTTAGAGAAGTTTGGCAGCACAATATATGCCCTGCCACGGCTACCTTCCGGCAAAATTATGGCAGCCTTGGTCCTTTTATTGAAAGAAAGGGCTTTGCCATTTGTGGTGCGAACGCCAAGTTTGCCCCATTCTTCAACGGTTTTAAGCTTGGTTCTGGCGGCTTGAGAATAGTCAAAATTCCAAGGCAAAGAAACCTCTGCACCCCAAGCCTCATTAGCATTCCAACCCATTTTAGAAAGGTAATTGGCGGCAGATGCAACAGCGTCTTCAAAAGAGTGCCAGATGTCTATTTTATCATCTCCATCATAATCAACTGCATAGGCATTAAAAGTTGAAGGCATGAACTGGAAATGACCCATAGCCCCTGCCCATGAGCCTTCCATTTTTTCAAAATCTATATCATAGGTGTCAATAATCTTTAGGGCTTGGTAAAGCTCTTCTTTAAAGAAGTTGCGACGGCGTTTATCATAAGCAAGGGTCGTTAATGCATCTATGACCTCAAAATTGCCGAAGGTTGAGCCAAAATTTGTTTCTATACCCCAGAAGGCGACAAGGTACTCAAACTGAACACCGTACTTCTTTTCTAAATCTTTGAACAAGGGATATAATTCTTTATATTTCTTTTGGGCAGTTTCTACTCTTTTTTGGTTAAGAACACGGTTCAAATAATCTGTCGTGGTGAGGACGAACTCTGCTTGCTTGCGGTCCATTTTAACAGCTAAAGGCTCTGGGTGGTAATAGTTTTTTTCATAAACTTTATCTACGGTTTTTTGGGATATACCGCGTTTTACCATCTCTTTCTTTAGTTTTCTGATGAATGTGACATATTCTTCAGGGGGTTTGACCTCGTCTGCGGCATGAGCGAATGTGAAAGTAAACATACAGAAACATAATATTATAAAAC
>JAISFX010000054.1 GCA_031263385.1 Lactobacillus sp. | reverse complement strand
ATTTGTGGTACTATTGATAGCAGGCTTCTATATGATTAAATACATATAGAGGAGGTGCTACTATGTTTGAAATAAAAGTTGGAAATGTGGATGAGGTCATTGATGATGATGGCCCTGTCTTTGACAGTAATATGAGCTTTGATGAGGCCATTAAAGGTTCTTCTGCGCCTAAAGATGTTATTGACCAGATGGTTTTGGTTGATGTTAGGTATTATGGCGTTGACAGCAGGGTTCATCATGGCCAGATTATGGCTAACAAGAAAATTGAAAATGATATTAAGGTAATTTTCTATAAGTTTTTGGAATATAAGTTTGTGGTTGAAAAATGTGTGCCAATGTCTTTTTATAGCTGGGATGAAGAAAAAGCCATGCAAGACAACAATACATACAGCTTCTGCTATGGCAAAAACAAAGATGATAAAAATAATCTGGGGTTGGCTTTGGATATTAACCCAAGATTTAATCCATTGATAAAAGAAGATGGCTTATTGCAGCCGAAGAATGGGGATTATAACGTTGAGAGATCAGGAACTTTTGCCGTAAACAGCAATGTCGTGAAGTTTATTGAGGCTTTGGGGTTTGTTTGGGGCAGAGGTGATAAGGATGTTGACGATATGCACCATTTTGAAAAAGACAAACAGTTTTGTAAAAAGTAATATAAAAAAAAGAGCGCTAAGTAGCGCTCTTTTTAATCTTTATGTCTGAAGGTAATGCGGCCTTTGGTTAGATCATAAGGTGTCATTTCAATATCTACCTTGTCTCCAATCATTACACGAATGCGGAATTTGCGCATTTTGCCTGCGGTGTGGGCCAAAATCTCGTGCCCATTCTCAAGTTTAACTCTAAACATTGCATTAGGCAGTTTATCAACTACTTCACCAGTGAACTCCAGAAGTTCTTCTTTACTCATAAGTTTTGCCTCTTCTTAATTTTTTTTTAATGTTATAGAGGATAAAATTTATTTATGCAACAGTTATAGTTAAGATATATAACATTTTTCAATATTTAATGGTAGAAATGCGATGCTTAAAAGTGGTGTAGAAATTAATATAGACGATAAAACTTTGGAAGAATGTCTTCCTGAGTTAAGCATTTGGCAGGATGAAGATGTTGCTTTTGTGAAAAAAGATATGGAAAACGGCAAGCAGGTTTGGGCAATATATTCTGCAGATGGTACTAGGTTGGCGTCTACAGATAGTCGCGATTTTGCTATCGTTATGGCAAAGCAGAATGATTATAAGGTGCTTAGCGCTCATTAAAGGGACACTTTGGGTGTCTAATCAATAAAAGAATTGCAGATTTTTACTGGCTTTATTTTGAAAATATTGTATTTTGGTATGCAAAGAGATTGGACAAGGGTTAAACACTATGAAGATATTACTTATTACAACCGGTGGAACAATATCACAAGAAGATGCTGATGGTAAGCACTTGTCTGTGGGAGAAGTTGCCAACCAAGGTTTTCTGGACTATGTTAGGGCTAATCCGAAAAATGCTGATGTGTCTATTGATGTGAAAAACCTTTTTAATATTGATAGTACTAATATTACACCAGAGCATTGGAACGCCATTCTTAAGGTTTTGGAGGCAGAGCATTATAATTATGATGCATTTTGCATGACCCATGGAACAAACACTATGGGTATGACGGCTGCCGCGCTTTCGTTTGGTCTGAAGTCTTTTGGTAAGCCTGTATATATGACAGGATCACAGGTTCCGTTCGGTGTTGAGGGGGCTGATGCAAACCAGAACTTTGAGAATATGATTCGTATAGCTCGTGATTATCACAAAGTGATGAAAGGCGTGTTCGTGGTTATGGGCTCTGTGGTTATGGTTGGTACGCGTATAAAGAAGATAAGCGACAATGATTATCATGCGTTTAGCAGCTTCCAACAGAATGCTTTGGCAAGTTTTGGGTCTAAGGCTATATTGCAGTTTGATGAGGCAAGGCTTGCTTCTAATAATGCCAGTTATGAGCCGCGTGGTAAGATAGAGGTGTTTTCATCATATCCGACACATGTTATATCATCTTTTACAGACCATGCCGGCATAGACCCTAATGACTTTAAGCTTCTTGTAGAGCAGGGTGGTAAAAAAGGGTTTATAATTCGTGGTGTGGGCGTTGGTGATATTCATGAAAGCCTTGTTCCTATATTGGATTTTCTTAGAGAGAAAAAAGTCCCGGTAGCGGTTACAACACAGATACCTACGGGTGTGTCTAGTATGGATGTTAATGAGCCGGGGATTATTGCTGAGCAGCATGGGGCAATTCCGGCATATGATATGAATATTGAGTCTATGACTGCTAAAATGGCCTATCTTATTGGTGAGGGCGTTCCTTATGAAGGGTTCAAAGCAGAAATGCTTCGTAATTATAAGGGCGAGATAAATGTTGATAAATATCTGAATTCTGACAGAGGTTCTTGGAAAGATTTCCAAAAGAAATAGTTTGGTTATTATATGCAAAAACCCGCAAGGTTTGTGTCTTACGGGTTTTTGTTATTGGTATGCTTCTTTACTGTTGAACCAGAAGAGAATATATTTCTTCTTTATCAGAAGTTTTTCTGATTTTTGAGCAGATTTCTTCATCCTTTAAGATGCGTGAAGTTAGAGCCAAGGCAGTAAGGTGGTCTGCACCGCTGTCCTCAGGTGAAATCAGCAAAAAGAACAAATTAACCGGCTTGCCGTCAACAGCATCAAAATCAACAGCAGAGTTGGTTTTGATGAAGAATGCAAGTACTTTGTCTGCATCTTTGATGCGGGCGTGAGGAAGAGCTGTTCCGCCGCCGAAGCCTGTAGAGCCGAGGTTCTCGCGCTCTAAGAGGGTGTCAAAGATGATACGCTCATCAATGCCGCTTTCTGTTGATGCTATAGAAGCAAGTTCTTGCAAGAGCTGACGTTTGTTTTCAGCGTCTACATTAGTGAATACGCTTTTTTCGCTCATAATATTTGAAATTTTCATAAGATATGCCTTCAAAGTTTCTATTATTGTGCTTTAGGTTCAACCCAGCCAATATTACCGTCTTTACGGCGATAAACCATAGAGATGCAGTTGTTGGCAGAGTTTCTGAACAATATTGCACATTCGTTGGACAAGTCCATAATCATGACAGCCTCAGAAACGGTACAAACAGGTACGTTTGCATCTGTCTCGGCAATTGTCAATGGAGCGTTGTCATCAATAGTGATTTCTTCTTCCTGATTCTCGTCAAAAGAGAACACAGATTCGTGAGCAAGCTCAGCCAAAGAAGTTTTTTGTTTGTGGTCGTTTAATCTGGTTTTGTGGCGGCGCAAGCGAGTTGCGATGTGTGTGTTTGCCGCATCAAAGGCAGAATAAGGGTCACTTGCTGTGCCAGTGCCTTTTAAGATGATATTTTTTGCAGGATGAACAGTGATTTCAGCGGCGAATTCTTCACCATCTTTGGCGAAAACCACAGCGCAGCTGATTGGAGAGCTGAAATATTTGGTTACAGTACCGGTGATGCTTTCTTCAACGTGTTTGTTAAGTCTTTCACCGATATCTACTTGTTTTCCTGTCAATGTAATATTCATGTTTCTACCTTCTTATTGTTTAAGTTCAATGCTTATAATTTAGTATTTTTTTTCATATATTGCAATAGCTCAAAAGAGATAATACTAAAATACAATAAATGTCAAGTTAAGATATTTCGTTTGTCGCGCTTTCTTTGGGCAGAAGTGGGGATGTTCATGGCTTCGCGGTACTTGGTTATGGTACGGCGAGCAATCTTTATGCCGATTTTTGCCATTTCTTCAACCAGCTTGTCGTCTGACAAGATATTATCAGGGGTCTCTTCGTCTATAAGCTTCTTAATTTTGTGCTTTATGGCGGTGGTGGAGGTGTCATCATCCTTTTTATAGCTGCCGGCTTTGGCTGAGAAAAAGTATTTGAGCTCGAAAGTGCCGCGAGGGGTATAGATGTATTTGTTGCTGCACACTCTGGAGACAGTGCTTTCGTGCATTTCAATAGCATCAGCGATGTCTCTTAAGAGCATGGGCTTGAGGTGTTCTATGCCGTGTTTTAGGAACTCGGACTGCTGTTTGACAATTTCTTCGCTGACAAGGAGAATGGTTGTGGCTCTTTGGTGAAGGGCTTTGGTCAGGAAGCTGGCGTTGCCGATTTGCTCTTTGAGGTATCTTTTGGCTTCTTTATTGCTTTGGCTAAGGCTTTTTATCTCGCTGTAATATTCGCGGTTGATAAGAACCCTTGGCAGAGAGGCAGAGTTAAGCTCTACCAGATAATCGCCACGTTTGTTGGCTCTGACAAAGACATCGGGGATTACATAGCCGGGGGTGTCTTGGTAGTAATCAGCGGTAGGCTTGGGGTTTAAGGATTTGAGGTCTCTAACCATATCAATCAAATCTTCTTCATCTACATCCAAGATTCTTTTGAGGTCTTTGTAGTTTCTGCTGCCAAGTAAATCAAGGTTTTGGAGGAGTTTTTCCATTAAGGGGTCGTAGCGGTTCTTGTCTTTTAGTTGAATGGTAAGACATTCGGCCAGGTTTTCAGTAAAAATTCCTGATGGTTCGAAGTTTTTCATCTGGTTTAGGATGGTTTGAGCCTCTTTAGGTGTTGTGTTAAGCTTTTTGGCGACTTCGCTAAGGTCTCCGCGGAAGTAGCCGCTTTCATCCAGATTATCACACAGGCTGAGAGCTATAAAACGAGATTTTTTATCTGTGAAGGCCATAGAAATCTGCTCATCTAGCAAAGAATAAAGAGATTTGTCGTCGCTGAGCTTTTTCTCAAAATAGTCGTAATCATCTTCGGTTTTAGTTTTGGAGCTTAGTTTGTCTTGCCAAGAAAGTCCTGAATTGTCGTCATAACCTTCGCGGTCACTGCCATAGTCATCAAACTGGTCATCATATTCGGTATCATGTTCTACGGTATTATTGCTGCTATCGTCAACATCTTCAATGGTTTTGGGCTCTTCGGAGCTTTCGCTGAGGCGGTTGTCTTCTTTTTCTAGGAAAGGGTTGTTTTCAAGCTCTTGGTCAATGAGCTCGTTAAGCTCAAGATTGGTCATTTGCAATAGGTTTATGGCCTGTCTTAACTGCGGTGTCATCAGCAGTGACTGGGACTGTCGTATCTCTAATTTAGGAGTTATGGCCATAGGTTAAATTCCCAGAAGTCTCTGCCGTTTGTGGCAGCTACCCATTATATACTAAAATTATCGCCTAAGTAAACCTTTCTAACTTCTTTATTGGCCACGATTTCTTCGGGGGTTCCTTCCATAAGCACAGTTCCTCCGTGCAGGATATAGGCTCTGTCAATGATGTCTAGGGTCTCGCGCACGTTGTGGTCGGTGATTAACACACCTAGGCCGCGGTGTTTGAGCTGCGCCACAAGAGAACGAATCTCGCCTACGGCAATGGGGTCAATACCGGCAAGGGGTTCATCAAGGAGGATGAACTTTGGCTGGCTGGCCAAGGCTCTGGCGATTTCAAGTCTTCTTCTCTCACCGCCGGAAAGGGCGATTGCAGGAGATTTTCTTAAGTGGGCAATGGAGAACTCTGATAATAGTTCTTCTAACATGTTTTCGCGCTGGGCAACGTCGTCTACAACGATTTCTAAAACTGCTTTGATGTTGTCCTCAACGCTTAGGCTTCTAAAGATTGAGGCCTCTTGCGGGAGGTAGCCGATGCCCATGCGGGCGCGGCGATACATGGGAAGAGCAGTGATGTCTTCGCCGTTGATATGGACATCGCCATAATCAGGCATAATCAGGCCGGTTACACAATAGAAACAGGTGGTTTTGCCGGCGCCGTTAGGGCCTAAAAGACCTACAGCCTCGCCTCTTTTGACGTTGAGGGAGACATTGCGCAGAACCGGGCGGTTTTTATATTTTTTACCGATATTAAAAACCTCTAAAACTGATTCTTTATTGTTAGTATTTGTCATTTTATTTCTCTTTCGCTTTTTCTTTGAAAGTGCCGGTTACGCGACCAGATGTTTGGGTGGATATGAGCTTGCTGATACCGGTGTTGAGATTGCTTTCGGCTTTGTCACCTTTGAGGACATTGCCGTTTTGCTGAGTGATTGTTACATTGTCATATAAATAGACCATTGAATTTTGTGGGTTGTAAGTGCCGCGTTTGGAGGTTACGGTTGCATCTTTGGTAACTATTTTTACGTTAGTGTTGATTTCTATGCGGTCAATCTCAAGGCTTCCGGTTGAGCTCTTTTTGAAGAAAGTGGTGAGATTGTCAGAGAATATTTTGTTGCCGTCTTTATCTACAATCTCAATATCGCCTTTAGCAATGGCTTTTTCTTTGGAAGGGTAGTAGATGATTGATTCTGTGGCGCTTATGGTCTCTTTATCGGTTTTAATCTTGGCAGGGTTGCCTTTCAAAATGGCCTCATCTTTTTGGAGGTCATAATCCATAGTATCTCCATAGGCCTTAGCCTGAGGGGATGTCATGATAACATTGCCAACAGCATGCACGGTTTTGATGCTTGATTTGTCGTTTATGGTATCATAAAAACCGGTCATCTTATCTGATTTGATGTCCATGTCGCCCTTGGTGGCTATGGCATTGCCAATAGCAACCATTTTGTTGTCTTTTTGGTGCCACTCAACTTGTTTGTCAGCTTTGATGTTTATGGTTTCGGCAGCAAGAGC
>JAISFX010000051.1 GCA_031263385.1 Lactobacillus sp. | reverse complement strand
AAGAATTACAGGCTTTTTAGACTGTCTTAATATATTTGCAAAATGCTCATCATATGGTTGCACACCGGCTCTGGCATCAAATAAAAACAATGCCACATCAGCCTCGCTGATAGCCTTTTGTGTCTGCTTCCACATTCTTTGTTCCATATTGTCTTCATTAGAATATTCATACCCTGCGGTATCAATAATCTCTAAATCCAAATCCTGAAACCTTGTTTTTGCAGTAATGCGGTCACGCGTAACGCCGGGCTTGTCGTGGACAATAGCCATCTTTCGCCCCAAAAGACGATTAAACAATGTCGATTTCCCTACGTTAGGACGACCTATTATTGCAACCTTGATACTCATGATTCTTCTTATATTCTTTCTATCTAAATGCTATTAGCTCTGCATCACTTGATGTAAAGATAACAGTGTCGTGCCCAACAATCGGAGGCAGCACCACATCTTCACCCAGAGTAATAAAGCTCAAAATCTTTCCGGTGTATGGAGATACTGAAAAAGCATATCCGTTAGATGTTGCCACAATCAGACGATTATCAGTCAGTACCGGACCAGAAACAAATACGCCGACTTTGTCCTCAATATTTGTTGCAACCGGAATATTAGTATTCCATATAATCTTTCCATTGGTTTTGTCAACAGCAAACAAGTCATTGTCGTTTGTCAGCACATACAAATAGTTGCCGGCCAACCAAGGCTGATTAGTTCCTCCAACTTCTCTTTCCCACACGCGCATTCCTGAGCGCAAATCAATTGCGACCAACACGCTGTTGTTGCCCAATGCATAAACCTTGTCTTTATCAATCACAGGGTTAGCCTTAATTGAGTTTATATTAGACAATGAGTTTGTTCTTTTTCTTGCAACCAAATAATCTGCCCATAACGGAGACCCTGTGCTCGCCTTAAATGCTCTCAGCTCGCCATTATTAAACGCTGCCAATAACACATCAAGCTCTTCACTATAGGTTGGGTTTGCGCCGCCGACAAATGTTGTTGCTTCAACATCTGATTTATGCTTCCAAATCTCTTGCCCATTTTTAGGGTCTAAAGCCATAATCATATTGTCAATTGTCTGCACAAATATTTTGCCGCCGCCAACAGTAGGGGCAATTCTAAGCGGAGTACCGATATATTTTTTCCAAACAACTTTTCCATTAACTACGTCAATAGAGAAAATCCCGCCGAAACCTGTTGTTGCATAAACTCTGTCACCATAAACAGCAATACCTGCACCTTTGATGGCCACATCTTTATCTTTGCTGTTAAGAGGCTTTAACTTTCTTTTCCAAAGTCTTTTACCGTTATCGATTCTAAAAGCACTTACTACAGCATTTACATCAATAGCAAATACTGTGTTGTGTGCAATAACCGGCTCTGCGATTAAGAAGTCTCTTTTAGAAGACCCTGAACCAAAACTAGAACTCCATTTCTCTTTCAGCTTGTCGCTAGACATAAGGTGTTGCATAGAGTGATAAGAGTTTCCGCCCTTCTGAGACCACTCATCATTGGTCTTTGGCTTTGGAAGCTTAATCTGCACTTCCCCCGGAGCATAATCAGGAGTAAGAACGGTTTTAGATTGCAAAACGGCAATACGTTCCCCCTCGAGAGGTACTTTATCTTTAGAACAAGATGAACTTAAAACAGCCATACTGCAGATTAAAAGTCCGGTAAGTACTTTAGATTTCATGTATAATCTCCATTTTGTAATTTTGTAATAATATAACCTATTCAGCGCTTCCGATAGTTGACAGCATGTCTTTAACTCTCAGCCTTAAATCATCATCAGCCTCAGGAGAGTTCAATATATCAATGTACATTGCTCTTGCCTGAATAAAATCTCCCTCACGGATATAAAGCATTGCCAACATCTCTTTAGCGATATTAGACCAACTTCCCGCAGTTGTTGCAATCGGAGTAAGAAGATTAACAATCTCATCACGAGGAGCAGTATCAAGCTTATATGTAACCAGCTTAATAACACTCATATCGTGGAACTGTTTGTTAACGCTCTTGTCATTAATGATTTCTTGTAACAAAGCAATTGCTTCAGAAAACTTACCCTGCTCAAAATATATATTTGATATCTGAACTTTTGCGGCATCTCTATAAACTTCTAAACCGTCATCAACCATTCTCTGGAAGATAGCCAAGCTCTGGTCATACTTTCCTTGGCTCTGCAAAGATATAGCATAGGTATATTCCTCAATCATTGCCTCGCTGTTAACAACCTTTCTAGACTTGATAGTCTCCCAGCTTACTGCGACAGTAAGAATAACGGCAACACAGATTATAATCAAAAGACCATATTTCTTCCAAATCATCTTGATGTTGTCGCCTTTAACCTCTTCGCTCACTTCGCGTAGGAAAGCATCATCTTTAATATTGCTAACATTTTTCTTTTTCATGTCAAACTCCAAACTCAGTAATTAAATCTACGCATAGTTATAAACTAAAAACTAATGCCTTGCAAACATTAAAATAGGGTCTGTAAACAGTTAATTTATCAAAAGGTCCAGATACTGTTACGGGGTTTATTTTGTTATTTCGTATGTCAGAAAATCTCTAACCCATTTCAGGCTCTCAACAGGGAGCTTCTTGCCAAAAACCAAGGTTTTGTTAAAGCCGGATATTGTCAAAAAATATCTGCCTGTAGCAGGGTTTAAATTGGCATACACCGCCTCTATTTCATACTTCGAAATCTCCTGCTTCTTGCGAGAGAATAGCATAAATTTGTGTACAATAATCAGCTTGTGTTTTTTGATAACGATTTTGTCTTTTCTAAACAACGCAAATACAGATGCCACCACAAGCACTACCGCTGCTGCAATAAAGCAAATTGTCAGCGGCGGCCCCATCTTTTCTGCCAAAGACGACTTCTGGAAGCCCACAAGTGCTGCCAGAATTGCC
>JAISFX010000143.1 GCA_031263385.1 Lactobacillus sp. | reverse complement strand
GATAGTTGATAAAGACAAAGCCCTCAAGTTGAGGGCTTTATTTTAGTTTGTGGTCATTTCGCCAATTTTCATCTGCCTCAGCATACGGGCGGCGATTTTTACTGCTCTTGGGAAATCTGTGGCATAAGTAATGTCTTTGGTGATTCTCTTTTTTCTTAAAAACTTAGAAATTACCAACCTTGGCTGTGGTTTTAAGTTAGAGAAAATGATTTTGGTATTATGTTTTTTGGCTTTTTTAATAAAGTCATAAATAACATTAATACCGCTGACATCAACATAAGGAACATTACCCACTCTCAAGATTACGATTTTTGGGGTGCTATCAATCTTTTTGAAGAAAGTAGATATTTTTGATGCACCGCCAAAGAATATCGGGCCAGAAAGGCGAATTGACATTACGCCTTGTTTTATCATTTCTTCAGAAAGGTCTCTGCCCTTGCTTGAATATTCAATAAGGTTTTCAGCCCCAACCACACCACTGATACGATGCATGAAGATAATGCTGTACATTATAAAGCCAACACTGATAGCGGCGTTAAGGTCAATAAATACGGTAAGAAGGAATGTGACCAAAAGGGTTAATCTGTCCCCACGTTGACCGAACAAAAGGCCAAAAAACTTTTGTTGGTCAAACATACCATAGGCAATCATTATAAGGATTGCTGACAAACAAGCTAAAGGTATGAACTTTGCTGTTGGAGCAAGAAAGACCAAGAAGCCCAGCAGAAAAACAGCATGCATTATACCCGCAACAGGAGATGTAGCGCCTGAGCGAACGTTTGTTGCAGTACGAGCAATTGCACCTGTTGCAGGGATGCCCGCAAAGAAAGCACAGGCTATGTTGGCAACGCCTTCGCCGATTAGCTCTGCATTAGAGTTGTGGTTGTCACCGCTCATGGCATCTGCAACTGTAGCACTCAAAAGGCTCTCTACGCCGGCAAGGAAGGCTAGTGTTAAGGCACTTGGAAATACTTTTAATATTAAATCAATATGTATTTCAGGAACACTTGGTTTGGGCAAGAAGTGTGGAAGGTCTCCAAACTTGCTGCCGATTGTATCAACATCAAAAGGTAAGACTGCGACGATAATGGTACAAACAATAACGGCAATTAAATAACCCGGAAGCTTGGGGTATTTTAGCTTGATGCCGATTATAGCAGCAAAAGCGATTATGGACACAACAACAGCTGTGTAGTTTATGGTATTGATGTTCGCAAAGTAAGACCTCCATTTGGGGAGAACCTCTACTGGCACGTTTTCTATAGCAAGGCCCAGCATGTCTTTAATCTGAGTAGAGAAAAGCAGTACAGCAATGCCCGATGTAAAGCCAATGATAACAGGGTATGGGATGTATTTGATGTAGCTTCCGAATTTTAAGAAGCCAGCAATAATAAGCATAATGCCAGAAATTATCATGGTTATTAATAACCCGCTATAGCCGTATTGGGCTATTACATTAAAAATCACCACAACAAAAGCGCCTGTCGGGCCGCCTATTTGATATTTACTTCCGCCACAAGCAGATATGAAAAAGCCGGCGATAATGGCTGTGTATAAACCATTGGCAGGAGAAACGCCTGAGGCAATTGCCAAAGCCATGGCTAGAGGAATGGAGATTATGGCTATGGTAAGCCCCGACATACAGTCTTTTTTAAAAGCCTCTTTAGTATAGCCTTCGATAAGGACTTCATATAATTTAGGCGCAAAATTTAGCCCATAATATTCTTTAAATCTTTTAATGAATGAAAACATCTTGATTGTCCCATAAAAAAATGTATATTTAGCATATTAATTTACCAAAATTGCTTTAGTCATTTTGAGGCTTTAGCAACAGCATGACGTAAGCGGGTACATGTATATGCACGATTTGATTAAAAAAGCTATAACAAAACACGATCTAACTAAGGATGATATCGTTTTTTTGTTAAATAATGATGAATACAGCGAAGAGCTCTTTAAGGCTGCCGATGAAGTGCGTCAAAAATATGTTGGTGATGAGATACATTTGCGCGGGTTGATGGAGTTTTCAAACTATTGCAAAAACAACTGTTATTACTGCGGCCTGCGCAGAGACAACAAAGAGCTGACCCGTTATCGTATCGATATCCCTACTATCTTGGGTATGGCTGAACATGGCAGAGACATGGGTTTAAAGACCGTTGTGTTGCAATCAGGCGAAGATGTATGGTTTACAAAAGAGCGTATGATTGAGCTTGTTAGCGGTATTAAAAAGCTTGATTTGGCTCTGACATTGAGCGTGGGAGAAAAGCCTACGGAAGAATATGAGGCATATAAAGAAGCGGGAGCAGACAGGTTTTTGCTGCGTATAGAAACAACAGATAAAGAGCTGTATGCTAAATGCCACCCGGGACAAGTTTGGGAGGACAGGGCAAGATGTTTGAGGGATATGAAGCGCCAAGGTTATGAACTTGGCTCTGGTTGTATCCTAGGGCTGCCGGGGCAGACTATGGAATCTTTGGCGGATGATGTTTTGTTTTTTAGAGAGATTGGTGCTGACATGGTTGGAGTTGGTCCTTTTATTCCACACCCTGATACTCCTTTTAAAAATGAAAAAGGCGGAACACTTAATACCGGTCTTAAGGTTATGGCATTAATCAGACTTATTTTGCCTGACATTAATATTCCTGCAACTACAGCTATGGAGACACTGGCCCCTAACGGACAAGTGAAAGCTTTGCAAAGTGGTGCAAATGTCATTATGCCGAACATTACACTAAAGCAGTTTCGTGAGCATTATCAATTGTATCAGGGAAAAAGCTCTACAAACGTTGCGCCTGATAAATCATTAGAGATTGTGCATGAAAAAATCAAAAGCATTGGCAGAACTGTAGGTTTGGACTATGGTCAGAGCCCAAGATGGTTAGCTGAGCGCCAAGGGTTATAGTTGTAAGAGTGTTACATGAATCTTATTAAAGTCAAAATTAAAGAAATTTGGAAACTTACAATACCGATTACAACATCTTTTGTTGCAATTGGTATGATGGGTATTGTCGACACTATTATTGTGGGTCGTTACGATACTAATCAGCTTGCATATATGGGTATTGCGAACTCGGTGTTTATGATTTTGTTCACCATACCAATAGCTCTTTTGCAAGGGGTGATGATTAAGACATCTCAAAAGTTTGGGGCGAGAAAGTTTGCATCTTGCGGCAAAATTTATAACGAGGGAAGACGGTATTTGGTTTTTCTGGCGATTATATTTACGGCTATAGGGCTTGGTGGAGTACATATTTTGAAGCTTTTGGGGCAGACCGACCAAATGGCCTATCAAGGTGGCAAGATATTGCAGGTGCTTTCATTGTCTATACCTTTTATTCTTTTGGGTGTGAATGCTAACTTCTTTTTGCAGTCAATAAAACGTCCACATATCTCAATGTATTCAGCCATAGCTGCTAATGTGATAAACATAATAATTAATCCGGTGGTGGTTTATGGGTTGTTCGGTGTTCCTGAAATGGGCGCTATGGGAGCAGCCGGCACAACCGTTATAATCAGGGTATTTCTGGCAATTTTCTCTTTGGTATATATTGCTTTTATGAAAAAATCTCCGAAGCTTACCAGACGTTTTGGGCTGGATAGAAAATATGATACATGGTGGTTTGACAGCAGAACAACAAGAAAAATCGGCTTTGGAGTGGCGATTACTACCGTTGCTACAAACGGTTCTTTCTCAATGTCTAATATATTTGCCGGCTGGTTAGGTGAGCAGATTATGGCGACATATGTGATTATTACAACAGTGGGCGGTATTTTATTTATGCTGTTTTTCTCTATAACGCAGGCGACAT